>DASXRA010000493.1:0-2943 GCA_036506855.1 Jatrophihabitantaceae bacterium | reverse complement strand
CACCGCAGCGCTCTCGCTCAAGATCACGGTTCAAGGAACTCATGTGACCGTGGGTCCCCAGTGACAGGCCGCGACCTCGGTTCGGCTACAAACACAACTGCAAAACGAGACACTCTGAGACGCGATGTACCGGGGGCGACTCGGCGAAGCGAGCGAGCCGGTGCCGGCAAGCGATTCGGGGCGTCGTGATACGGCCGGCGACACTTGAGACGCTGGCCGTGATATTCGGGACGAAGAGGTCGTGGGTTCGAATCCCGCCACCCCGACCATCTACAGGCGAGAATTTCCGGGCACTCCAACCGCAGCAACGTCGTCGGTGTAGGTCGCGCCGCAAACGGCGATTGCAAACATGGCGGACCACGGTTCAGCAGCGTGGCAAGGTAGACAGGCAGGACCAACGGCTCGAGAGCGGCGAGTTCTCGGCACGGGTCAGTTCGCTTCGTCGACTGACAAACCCCCGACGTCATACGCATCGTGCGACGACGCGCCATACGGGTGGGTTGGACCTTGAGGCGCATGACAACTACCTACTTCGGCGACAACGAGGGCGCGGACGTCGTCCCGGTCGCCAGACCCTACCCACGGCGCTGGCAGGCGCTCGTCGTCCTCGCGCTCAGCTTGCTGGTGATCACTATCGACAACACGATCCTGAACGTCGCGCTGCCGTCGATCCGCACGGACCTCGACGCGGACTCCAGCCAGTCGCAGTGGATCGTCGACAGCTATCTGCTGGTCTTCGCCGGCCTGCTGCTGGTGGGCGGCACGCTCGGCGACCGTTTCGGGCGTCGCAGGGCGCTGTTTACCGGCCTTGCGATCTTCGGCATCGGATCGCTGCTCGCCGCGCTGTCGGGAAGCGCCTTGGAGCTGATCGCATGCCGCTCCCTGATGGGTATCGGCTCCGCCCTGATCATGCCGGCGACACTGTCGATCCTGACCAATATCTTTCCTGCGGATGAACGTCCGCGAGCAATCGCGGCCTGGGCCGGCGTCTCCGGCCTCGGGGTGGCGTTGGGCCCGATCACCGGCGGCTTGCTGCTCGACAGCTTTGGCTGGGCCAGCGTCTTTCTGGTCAACCTGCCGATCGTCGTCGCCGCGCTGGTGGCCGGGGCGATCCTGGTGCCGGAATCACGCGATCCGGCCTCGCCCAGGATCGACGTGGTCGGGGTGATCCTGTCGATCGCGGGGCTCGGCGCGGTGGTGTGGGGCCTGATCGAGGCCTCGGACCGTGGGTGGACTGACCCGGTCATCCTCGGCGCGTTCGCCGCGGGCGCGGCCGTCGTCGTCGGGTTCCTTGCGTGGGAGCGGCGGGTTGCGCATCCGATGCTCGATGTCAGGATCTTCCGCAACCTGCGGTTCAGCGCCGCGAGCGTGTCGGTAACCCTGGTGTTCTTTGCGCTGATGGGCAGCTCGTTCCTACTGACCACGTATCTACAGACGATCATGGGTTACAGCGCGCTGGATGCGGGCATTCGCATGCTTCCCGTGGCCTTCGGGCTGGTCGTGGGCTCACGGGCGTCCGTGGCACTCGTGCATCGGCTGGGCACAAAGGTCGTGGTCGCGGCCGGGCTCACGGTCGTCGCGGTGGGCTTGGGTGTGCTGTCGACGGCGGAGGTCGACTCCGGGTACGGGCTGGTCGCGACCGCGCTAGCGATCATGGGGTTCGGCATGGCCCTGGGCATGGCGCCCGCGACGGAGGCCATCATGGGCTCGCTGCCGCGGGCGAAGGCCGGCGTCGGTTCGGCGATGAACGACGTGCTCCGCGAGGTCGGCGGGACGTTGGGCGTCGCGGTACTCGGCAGCATCCTCGCCGGACGGTATGCGTCGGGCATGGACAACTCGGCACCCGGAGCGGCTATGGACAGCGTGGGCGGCGCGCACGAGGTGGCGTCCCATCTCGGGGGCTCGGCCGGCGTCCAGCTGATCAGCGCCGCCGACCACGCGTTCGTCGACGCCATGAACACCACGACGATGGTGGGCGCGGCGGTCGCCCTGCTCGGCGCGTTGATCGCGCTCGCCTTGCTGCCCGCGCGCGCCAAGCCGGTAGCCGCGCCGACGGCCAGCGAGGAGCTGTTGGAGCTGGCTGCTGTCTGACGAATTGCGCGACCCGG
The DNA here is from genome assembly GCA_036506855.1 of Jatrophihabitantaceae bacterium. GTDB lineage: Bacteria > Actinomycetota > Actinomycetes > Mycobacteriales > Jatrophihabitantaceae > DASXRA01. Next base: position 835 of record DASXRA010000493.1, on the reverse strand, counting down.
GTGCCTGACAGGCGCCCGGGTCGCGCCGTCGACAGTTGCTCCGCTGTCGGCGCCGGGCATAGCGTGGCGCCGACAGCGGGGGCTGCGATGACGTCGACACGGGTGCCTCGTTCCAGCGTGGGGGCGCCGGACGTCCGCGCCCCAGTGGCACCCAGGCTGGTCGCGGGCATGGTCGAGCGCCCGCGACTGTTCGCCCTGCTCGACCGCGGCGCCTCGGGCCCGGTCACGCTCGTCTCCGCGCCGGCTGGCAGCGGCAAGACGATGCTCCTGTCGTCGTGGCTGCGCAGCTCACCGCCGCCCGGCGCGGTGGCCTGGGTGTCCGTCGAGCGCGACGAGTCGGACACGACACACTTCTGGGGCACGATCATGGATGCGCTGCGCGACTCAGGCGCGATCGCGCCGGACGATCCGCTCGCCACGCTCGCGCCAGCACCGCTGGGCGGGCACGAGGAGTTCGTGCGCCGGCTCATCGACGGCCTCGGCCGGCTGCCACGAACGGTCTACCTCATCCTTGACGACCTGCACCACCTCCGATCGGCAGATGGGCCGGCCAGCGTCGAGCACCTGCTCGCGCGCGCTCCGGCACAGTTGCGCACCTTCGTGGTCAGCCGGCACGACCCCAAGCTGGGCCTGCACCGGCTGCGGGTCTCCGGCGAGCTAACGGAGATCCGCGCCGCCGATCTCAACTTCACCGCCGACGAGGCCGCTGAGCTCATGGCGGCAGCGGGCGTCGCAGTCGAAGCGAGCGACCTGGCGCGACTGCGCGACCGCACCGAAGGATGGGCGGCCGGACTGCGCCTGGCCGCGATGTCGCTCACCCGCCACGAAACGCCAG
>DASXRA010000492.1:0-9516 GCA_036506855.1 Jatrophihabitantaceae bacterium | reverse complement strand
AAGCTGCTGCTGCATCTTCTGGAACGTCGTCGTGACGCCGTCGTGTTCTTTGCCGTACGCCGCGGCGAAGACGTCGTCACCCGTCCAGAAGCTCTGCAGCGCGCTCGTCAAGCTGTCGGCCTTCGCGGAGTTCTGAAAGTCCACGATATTGCCGGAGTTCCCCAGATCGAGTGACACCGACTCATTGAGGTGTTTGACCCGGTCTGCTACGGCCGAGAGTTTCTCCGGATCAACCCGGAACCCCTTGGTGGGACCCCCCACGGTCTTCCTCCTCGAATAGGTGGCCGCCGGCGACGACGACCACAATGGGCCGAATCGGTAAGTTCACCGATCCGGCCCACTGCACATGTCAGCTCCAGTTGCTGCGCGCGGCCTGCTCCGCGGCCTGGTAATTCTCGTGCGCCTGGCCGACGGCCTGACCGATCCCGTTGAGCACCTGCGACAGGTTCGCCGCGGCGGTGTCCCATTCGGTCTTGCAGGACAGGTACGACTCCTGCGCGGCACCGGTCCAGGTGGAAATCATCGGCTTGAGCTGGTTCTCCAAGTCCTCGAGCGTGCTGACCAGGGCGCTGTACGTCTTCTGGATGCCCGCTTGGCCAGCCTGGAGGGATTCGAAAGTTACCTTGATCTCGGCCATGTCTTGTCGAAGCCTTTCGATGCGTCGTAGGTGGCGGCTCAGCCGTTGATGTTGCCGGTCATGTTGGTGAACGTCTGCGACTGGTCGCTCTCCTGCGTGCCGTACGTGGTGTGCGTCGATACGAGCGCCCCGTGCATGCGGTCGAGCGCAGCGTTGATCTTGGTCGCCTGGCTGTTGAACGCCTCGTGCACGCCCAGGAACGCGTTGGCTGCCTGGCCACCCCAGCCGGCCAGCATCTGCTCGATCTCGCCGTTCAGGGTCTGGATCAGGCCCTGCACCTGCTGGTGAGCCTCCTGAACCGCGTTGGCCCCACGCTGCATGGCCTCCTGTTCAGTGGTGAATGCTCCGGTCACGATCGTCCCTCACTTCTCCAGGATTTAGCGCCCCCCCAATTGGGACGCATGTGCGATGAATAACGTACAGAACAGACACTACTTTGCGCGAGCATTTGCCGCATCAGCACGCGGTGTCGGCGTGGTTCGACTCACGATCCGCCGGCGGTGCGTTGCGCGGCCGAGCGATCGAGGGCAGGTCCGGTGGGTAGGAGCAGCAGCCATTGCGCCGGCAGCTTCAGCGGCACCACGGCTCCGTAGCCCAGCCCGCCGAGGTCTGCTACCGAAACCGCGAACTTCTTGCCCGGCGCCGCCACGATGAACCTCGTCGCGGAGCTGTTGTCAGGGACTACCACCGCCGCCTTCTCGGCCGGAACGTCCACTTCGTCGGCGATGCCCTGTTGGGACTGCGGCGATCCGTTGATGCTGGCGCCGCCGGGCGGCGCGGTGCCGGACGGCACCGCGAGGGTCAGCGACGAGTTCGCGCCGTAGACCACGCAGACGCCACCCGCCCGGGTCGCCGCATCGCCGACCTGTGGTGCCTGGGTGGGCAGCTTGTCGAACTGATGCGCAAGATCGTCCGGCAGCTCGCGCTGCGGCAGGTTGAGCACCGCCGCCTTGCTCGCCTTGATCGGGCTGATCGGGTTGCCCCCGGTCAACGCGACCGTCTCGAGCAGGTCGGCCTCGACCGGTGTCACGCGCGCGACGCTGTCCTTGAGCACGACGACGTGGGATTGGTCGTCGGTGATCTCGATGAGTTGGCCGACGACGGCGTTCGTGTCGGCGACCTTGAGCCCCGGCGCGCCCGCCTCGGGGACGGACGGGGTGCGCAGCGAGGGTCCCTGCGGCAGCGCGTTGAGCAGGCCGTTGCCGACGATCACCGGTTGGGTGATCTTCAGGTTGAGCGCCGTGGCGATCCTGGCCGAATCCTGGTCCGACGAGCCGATCTGTAAGCGCTGGCCCTGCCAGAGCAGGTAGCTGAGGTGGCTGCCGGGGGCGGAGACGACGACGCCGTCGTCCGGCCCGAGTGCGGCGGCTCCGCCCAGATCGCCGACGGTGACCGTGACCTTGGCGAAGTCGTCGTCGATCGCGCGCTGCTTGATCTGCGAGCAGACCGTCCACGGCGGACCGGCCAGGCGGGACGCGCTGCGTGGCAGTGACTGGGGCAGCCCGTCGATGCCGATCGTCGCGCCGTGCGGCTTACGGGCGAGGGTCGACGCGGCGACCGTCTTGACTTCGACCTTGCCCTGGTTGCCCGCGATCGCCAGCACGGCCGAGGTGTAGTTGAGCGCCGGGTGGAGCAGCCCGTCGCCGAGCAAGACGAACTGGGCGCCGGTCTCGCGCTCGATGTACACCGTCCCGTTCGAGAGCTTCGTGTTGGTGCCCGGCCGGATCAGGCCGAAGACCGCGAACCCGGCGACGACGAGGACGGCCACCATGATGCCGGTGATCGTCGTGAGTGAGAGCCGCCGCATCGGCGCCTCGGGCACATCCGGCTCGCCGACCACCAACGCCGCAAGTGCGCGGCGGGTCAGGAATTTGTACGCCTGCAGCTGGTCGCGGCGTGACTGCACGCTGCCCCCTCGATCGTCGAGTCGCTCGCCGTCTGAGCGACCGCCGGAAAGGATACGGCTTCGGCCAGATCGTCACGACCTGCGATGATGCCGAGCGCGACGCCGGCAGTTCACGGATCGGCAAACGAGGAGGGCCAGTGACCGAAGCGCGATACGCATCGGGCAGCCCGCCGAGCAGCACGTCTGAGGGATGGTCGCAGCCGACCGTTCAGCAGCCCGCAGGCGGTGGCCACCGGCGCTCACAGCAGGGCGCGAGCGAGCGGGCGCAGCGACCCGCGTCCGGCTTTGCGCGACTTAGCCTCGCACAGCTGGTGCTGCTCGAGATCGCGGCCGGTTCGATCACTGCCGGCATCGCGGGACGCCACGGTTGGACCGCCGTCGGCGTCGCCGTGGGCATCGTGTTCGCCGGGCTGAGCCTGGTCCCCGTTCAGCGGCGATGGCTCTACCAGGCGCTCGGGTCACGCGTCCGGCTTGCCGGGCGGCGAGGCAGCCAGCGCCGGCACACCGGGCTGGCCTCGCTGGCCGGCCCGTACCAGGTCGTCGACGTCGCGACGTCCGGCGGCTCGCCGATCGCGGTCATCCGAGCCGGAACCACCTGGGCGTTGCCGTTGGCGCTGCGCCAGGACAGCGTCTTCAACGACGACTCCGGCGTGCCGCTCGACGGCCTCGCGTCACTGCTCGAGATCGAGGACGTCGCGCTGGCGAGTGTCCGCCTGCTGAGCCTCGCCACGCCCGCGCTGGTGCCCTCGGGTGCACCCACCGCGCCGCCGCCGCTACTGGCACGCGACGCGACGCGCTACTGCGTGCTGACGCTCGACACCATGATCGCGGCCGACGGGATCGCCGCCCGTGGCGGTTCGGAGGCCGCGATCAACCAGATCCTGCGCCGGTGCGCGCTGCGCGCCGAGGAGGTGCTCGGCAGCGCCACGCTCCGCATCGAAACGCTGGACGACACCGCTGCGCGCCGCGCACTGGAGGACTGCCTCGGTCCTGCAGCAGTGGTCGGCGACGCCTCGGCGGCCGCGACGGCCGAGTCGGCCAGCGGCATCCGAGTCGGCGGTACCTACTCGACGGCCGTCGTCGTCGGCGGGTCGGCGGCCGTCGCGTTGCGCAAGGTCGGCGAACTCATCCCGTACCTGCCCGGCCGCATCGCGGCGACCTCACTCGTGCTGAGGCCGGCCCGGCATCGCGGCGGCAGCGAGAGCACGTTGCTCGTGCGTGTCAGCGCGCCGCTGGACAGCTCGTCCGGGCAGCTCGCCGGGCAGCTGCGCAAGGCCCTGAGCGAGGCCGGCGTGCCGGTGCAGCGACTCTCCGGCGAGCAGGGTGAACTGCTACGTGCGTCGACGCCGCTCGGGCTCAGCGGGAGGATCGCGTGATGTTCGGATCGATGCAGATCGAGATCCGTGACGGCGACGAAGCGCCCGCGCAACCGTCCGGCGTGCGGATCGGCATGCGGCGTGACCGGCCGGTGACGCTGCGGCTGTTCCGGCCCCAAGGCACCCGGATCGCCGTGCTCGCCAGCGCTGTGCCGGCGCAGCTCGTCGCGATGCGCGCCGCGGCGATCGGGGCGACGGTCCGGGTCCAGAGCCCTCGCCCGCAGGCGTGGGGCGCGGTCGTCCGGCACGGGGTGGACGTCTCGGTGGCGCCGCCGGGCGCCGGGTTCCCGCCGCCGGGCACCTCGCACGCGCCGGTGCTGATCGTCGACGACCGCCCGATCGATGTGGGTGGGCTGGGCGATGCCGGCGCGTGGCAATGCCGGCTCGATCTGCGCGCCGTCACGTCGCCGGCGGATCTGGGAGCTCTCTCGCACGCCGACGTGCTGGTCTTCGGTCAGGTGTCCTCGGCCGTGGCCACGACGTTGGCGACGATGATGGGCCTGAACATGTCGCTGATCGGGCAGTTGAGCGCGATCGGCCCGGGCTCGGTCGCGCTCGTGACCCGGGGGGCCATTCAGTACGTTGCGCTCGATCCGTCGCCGGCCGAGGGCCAACTGCTGGCGCAGAGCGCGCGCTAGTTGGACAGGTTTCGTACTGCCCCGTAGACGCCGATCACGCCGAGCGCGAGCGGGATCACGGACAAGATCAGCATCGACTCGATGATGTCGGCGAACCGTGCCCACGTCGGAGCCAGCCGGCGGTCCGGCAGCGCCACGGCGAACACGAGGAGCACCGCCGCCAGCACCACCGCAGGCACCACGAACGCCAGCAGGCGGGTCAGCTCGTGCGACTCCGTGGAGCGGCTGACCAGCAGCGCCAGCCCGGCGATTCCACCGGCGATGAGCATGGCGGTGCGCTGGCCGCGTCCGGTGAACAGGCGAGCCCGCAGCAGGCAGATCGCGCCGAGCACGGCGGCCAGGACGCGGTCGCTCATCCCACCGGTGGCCAGCACGGCACTCGACGCCGCGATTGTGGTGGCGGTGGCCGATGTGAGCCCGGTGAGGTACTGGTCGGCACGCACCGCCTGGTCGAGGACGGTTGCTCCCGCGACGTTGCTGGAATCGCGGCGAAGATCCTCCGCCCCGGTGGGTATAGCGGGCAGCGGGAGCCGTGAGAGCCGAAACGCGACCATCGGCATGAACGGCGAGCACGCGAGCGTGATACCTGCGACGAGCGCGGCGGCGCCGTACACGCCGAGGCTGGTGATGTTCGCTACCGCCGTGCCGATCGCGCCCAGCACGCCGCCGGTGATGACCGAGACGAAAATCGTGACCCCGGTACCGAGCACGATCAGGGCGATCACGGCGACCAGGACCGCCGCGCACAGCGCAGGCAGTAACTGGGTCGAGCCGAAGTCCCAGATCCGGTGCTTGTCGCCGAGCGCGGTCGCACCCGACACCGCGGCGAACGCGACCGCGAAGCTGCCGGCGGTGACGCCAGCCGCCCGCTGAGCGTAGGCACGGCCGAGAGCGCCGGCCGCCGCGAGCAACATCACCGCGGTGACCCCGGCGGTGATTGCCGGCGCGACCCACTTAGGCCCGGTCAGCAGCGCGGCGAACAACGCGAACACAAGGCTTGCGGATGCGAACAGCACGCATGCTCGGGCGGTGTGCTGCGGACGCCAACGCGGCGTGCGCTCGTTCACGCCGGCCGCAACGGCGTCCAGCACGTCGTCGAACGCGAGCTCGGGCAGCTGGCTGGATCCCGGCCGCAGGCGCAGCACGTCGCCGTCGCGCACCTGGGCACTGGCCAGCGTCGCGGATGACTCGAGCGGCGGCTTGCCGAGTTTCTGCAGCACCCAACCGCCCTGCGAAGCGCCGTCGTCGGCCAGCTCGGGCCCCATGCTTCGCACCAGGGTGGTGAGCAGGTCCGAGACGGGAATGTCGACCGGCACCGCGAGGTCGACGCGCCACTTCGGTGTGATCACCGTCAGGCGGCAGGTGCTGGACATAACGCTCGCGGCCACCGCAACTCACTTTCCGTGCATGGCCTTACGATCAGGCCGTGATCTGACGTTTGTGCCGATCGGGCACGATAGCTAACCGTAGGCGCAACGGTATCGGAGGTTCTGGGTGAGTACCGAGCTGTTCCGGCGACCGCTGCGCCGGCAGCCGCCCGCAGAGCCGAAGGGCGAGATCGTCCTGGAGTCACCGCCCGAACTACCCGAGTCGGTCAGCGGCGGTGGCATGGGCCAGGCATTGACGTACTTGCCGATGGCGGCCGGTGCGGGCTCGACCGCGCTGCTCGTAACGGGCAGCGGCGGATCGCCCATCACCTATCTCGCAAGCGGGATGATGGCCCTGTCGATGCTCGGCATGATGACCGGCAGCATGGGTCGCTCGTCCGGAGACAAGCGCCGGCGCCTGGACGGAGATCGACGCGACTACCAGCGCTACCTCGGCCAGGTCCGCCGGCGCGTGCGGCGCGCCGCCGAGCAGCAGCGGGCGGCTGCGCTCTGGCATCATCCCGCGCCGAGCTCGCTGTGGTGCATCGCGCTGGGCACGCGGCTGTGGGAGCGGCGCCCGATCGACGGCGACTACCTCTCGGTACGAGTCGCCCGAGGCCCGCAGCGTCTGGGCGTCGCGCTGGTCACGCCCGAGACCAAGCCGATCGAGGATCTCGAGCCGATCTCCGCGGGCTCGCTGCGTCGCTTCGTACGCACTCACTCGTCGGTCGCCGACCTGCCCGTCGCGATCGCGTTCAGCGCCTTCGCCCGCGTCGCGTTCACGGGCGCCAAGAAGGATCTGCGCGGCCTCGTCCGGGCGATCGTGGCCCAGCTGACGACGTTCCACTCACCCGACGACGTGATGGTCGCCGTCTGCGCGGGTCCGCAGGAGCAGGACGCCTGGGAGTGGGTCAAGTGGCTGCCGCACGGCCTGGCCGCGGAGACGTTCGACGCGGTCGGCCAGGCGCGGATGATCAGCGACGATCTGCTGGCGCTCGAAGCGATGTTCGGCGACACGTTGACCAGCCGCCCGCGCTTCGGCATCGCCGGCGGCGGCGACGGCCCGCACGTCATCCTGGTGATCGACGGCGGCCGGGTGCCGCCCGAGGCTCAGCTGGCCACCGGGCTCGTCCAGGGCGTGACCGTTCTGGACCTGAACTCCGTGCTGGGCACGGACTACAACGCGGGCGTCCTGCAGCTGCGGGTCGAGGGCGGCTCGGTGTCGATGGAGCGTCAGGATCGCACCGGGACGACGCAGATCACCCGTCTCGGTGCCGCCGACAGCCTCAGCATCACCGAGATGGAGACGCTGATGCGGGCGATGGCGCCGCTGCGGATGTCGACCGCGTCCGCCGAGCCGACCGATGCGCTCACCGTCGACCTGAGCCTGCCGGATCTGCTCCGCCTCGGCGATCCGTACCAGATCGATGCGAACGTCACCTGGCGCGCGCGGGCGCCGCGCGACCGGCTGCGGGTGCCGATCGGCGTCGGGGTGAGCGGACAGCCGGTCGACATCGACATCAAGGAGTCGGCGCAAGGCGGCATGGGGCCACACGGCCTGGTGATCGGCGCGACCGGATCGGGCAAGTCCGAACTGCTGCGCACGCTCGTGCTCGGGCTGGCGCTGACCCACTCGTCGCAGAGCCTGAACTTCGTGCTCGTCGACTTCAAGGGCGGGGCGACGTTCGCCAGCCTCGACGCATTGCCGCACACATCGGCGGTGATCACCAACCTGGCCGACGAGCTGATCCTGGTCGACCGGATGAAGGACGCCCTGGCCGGTGAGCTCAACCGGCGCCAGGAGATGCTGCGCGATGCGGGAAACTACTCGTCGCTCAAGGATTACGAACGCGCGCGCGAGCAGGGTGCGCCGCTCGAGCCGATGCCGTCGCTGTTCGTCGTCGTCGACGAGTTCAGCGAGTTGCTCTCCGCGAAGCCGGACTTCATCGACCTGTTCGTGATGATCGGCCGGCTGGGCCGCTCGCTCGGCGTCCATCTGCTGCTCGCGTCGCAGCGGCTCGAAGAGGGCAAGCTGCGCGGCCTGGACACCCACCTGTCCTACCGGGTCGGTCTGCGGACGTTCTCCGCGATGGAGAGCCGGGTCGTGCTCGGCGTCCCGGACGCGTACGAGCTGCCGAGCGCTCCGGGCAACGGCTACCTCAAGGAGGGCACCGAGCCGCTGCAGCGCTTCAAGGCCGCATACGTCTCCGGTGCGTACACCAAGCGTGCCGTGATCGGCGGCGGCCGCCAGGACATGACCCAGTACCGGATGCTGCCCTACGGCCTGTCCTACGTCGCTCCACGGACGCCGCAACAGGCGGCGGCGCCTCCTGAGCCGGAGCCCAGCGGTCCGAGCGAGACGCTGATGGACATCATCGTCGACCGTCTCAAGGGTCGCGGCGCCCCGGCGCGGCAGGTGTGGCTGCCCCCGCTCGAGGTTCCCTCGACATTGGACGAGCTGTTGCCTCGGCTCACCGAGACCGCGAACGGGTTGCGTCCGGCCGACTGGGAGGGCGTGCCCGTCCTGACGTTCCCGATCGGCCTCGTCGACAAGCCGTTCGAGCAGCGTCGCGACCCTATGTGGCTCGACCTCGCGACATCGCACTTCCTGGTGGCGGGCGGGCCGCAGAGCGGCAAGAGCACCGTCCTGCGCACGCTCATCGCGTCCCTGGCGCTGACGCACACGCCCGAGCAGGTGCAGTTCTACTGCCTGGACTTCGGCGGCGGGACGCTGACCGGGCTCGCCGACCTGCCGCACGTCGGCTCGGTGGCCACGCGTCTCGAGCCCGACCGGCTGCGGCGCACGATCGCCGAGATCAGCACGCTGCTCGACCACCGCGAGCAGGTCTTCACCCAGCATCGCGTCGACTCGATGGCGTCCTACCGTCGGATGCTGGCGGCCGGGACAGTTCCAAGGGACGGGTTCGGCGACGTCTTCCTCGTCGTCGACGGCTGGGGCACGATCCGGTCCGACTACGAGGCGCTCGATCAGCAGATCACCCAGATCGCGGCACGTGGCCTGGGCTTCGGGGTGCACGTCGTGCTGTCCATCCAGCGCTGGATGGAGCTGCGCCCGGCGCTTCGGGACCTGATCAGCAGCCGGCTGGAATTGCGGCTCGGCGACCCGTCGGAGTCCGACGTCGATCGGCGGTCGGCGGCGAACGTGCCGGCGGGAACGCCCGGGCGGGGGTTGAGCCCGGACAATCTGCATTTCCTCTCGGCGCTGCCGCGCGTCGACGGCGACCCGTCTGCCGACAACCTTGCCGACGGCGTGGCCGGCATGGTGAAGCGGGTGGCCGGCGCCTGGGCCGGCCCCACCGCGCCAGACGTGCGCCTGTTGCCCGCCGACCTGCCGTTCAGCGCGCTGCCGCAGGTCGACATGACACGTGCCGCCGTCCCGATCGGCCTCGACGAGAACACGCTCTCGCCGGTGTTCGCGGACTTCGACGCCGAGCCGCACTTCATCGTGATCGGCGACGTGGAGTCCGGGAAGTCGAACCTGCTGCGCGTCATCGCCAGAGGCATCACTGCGCGTTATACGCCGACCGAGGCGAAGATCATCACGTTCGACTACCGCCGTGGTCTGCTCGGC
>DASXRA010000491.1:0-6868 GCA_036506855.1 Jatrophihabitantaceae bacterium | reverse complement strand
GGCCAGCCGCGCGGCCCGGGCGCGTCCGGAGAACGTGCCGGCCACGGCCAGTGCGCCCCGAGCCTCTTCCGCGCCGAGATCGACGGCTGCCCGGTCGGCCCGGAGCACGACGTCCGGGTCCAGCATCGCGACGAGCGCGTCGAAGTCGCCGTTGCGCGAGGCGGCGAGGAAGGCGGCGACCACTTCGCGCTGCCGGGCGAGATCGGCGTCGGGCTGAGCCTTGGCTCCCTGGACCCGGCGACGGGCCCGGCTGGCCAGCTGCTTGGACGCCGCCGGTGAGCGGCCCACGACGGCGGCGATCTCGTCGAACGGCACGGCGAACATGTCATGCAGTACGAAGGCGAGCCGCTCTGCGGGAGTCAGCGTGTCGAGCACCACGAGCAGCGCCAGCCCGACCGAATCTGCTTGCAGCGCTTCCTGTTCCGGATCGATGCTCGCGATCGACTCCGGCACCTGCTCGTCCAACGGATCCTCACGTCGGGACTTGCGCGAGCGCAGCATGTCCAGGCACACGCGGCCGACCACTGTCGTCAGCCAGCCCGCCAGGTTCTCCACGCCAGTGGTGTCCGAGCGGCTCAGCCGTAGCCAGGACTCCTGTACGGCGTCGTCCGCCTCCGTCCGCGAGCCGAGCATCCGGTACGCCACTGCCTGCAGGTGCGCGCGGTGGGCCTCGAATCGCTCGGCCAACCACTCGTTCTCGTCCACTGTTACCTTCCCGCCGCTCGATCCGTCATAGCTCTGACGAACCAAATCCAGTCGACGTAACACACTGAGGAGCTCGCCATGACGTTACGCATCAACCCGGTCGTCTACCCCGTGAGAGATCTGGCCCAGGCGAAGACGCTGTACGGAAAGCTGCTGGGCGTCGAGCCCTATGCGGACATGCCTTACTACGTCGGATTCCGGGTCGGTGACCAGGAAATCGGCCTGGATCCGAACGGCCACGACAAGGGCATGACCGGCGCGGTGGCCTTCTGCGAGGTCGACGACATCCAGGCGCGTCTGCAGGAGCTGCTCGACGCGGGCGCGACTGCGCAGCAGCCGGTCAGCGACGTCGGCGAGGGCAAGCTGATCGCGATGGTCAAGGACGCCGACGGCAACGTCGTCGGGCTGAGCCAGACACCCTGAAGCCGGTCGCCGGACCCGGGCGTTCACCGGCCCGGGATTTCGGCGACCCCAAAACACGGAAGGGCTTTGCAGCCATGCGCCGTTGGGCTGAATTCGTACTGGCACACCGTAAGTGGGTCGTGCTGTTCTGGCTGCTCGTGGCCGTCGGCGGGACGATCGCGTCCGGGCAGGTCTCGAAGCGACTGACCGTCGAGTACTCGTTGCCCGGCGAGCCAGGAACGCAGACTGCCAAGCAGATCACGCAGACGTTCGGCAACGGCGGCTATAGCGCGCCTTATCTCGTAGCGGTGACGCTGCCGGGCGGAGTCACCGGCCACGAGCCCGAGGTCGCGAGCGCTTTCGACGCGATCCAGACGCGCCTGCCTGCGGTGCGCGTACTCGACGAGGCCAACACCGGCGACGCCGCCTTCCGGACGAAGGACGGGCGCACGTCCTACGCGATGGTCTTCTACCACTTCGACTCGTCGCCGACGGCGAAGATCCCGACCGAGAAGATCCGGGCGGCGCTCGAGGCGGCCAAGCCGGCCGGGAGCACGATCGGCGTCACCGGTGAGGACGCTTTGGCCACCGGCTCGGACTCGAACGGTCCGGGCGTTCTCGCCGAGACGATCATCGGCGCGGTGGGGGCACTCGCGGTGCTGGCGTTCGTGTTCGCGTCGATGCTCGCGTTGATGCCGCTGGTCATCGCGGCAGCGTCGATCCTGGCGTCGTTCGTGCTGCTCTGGCCGCTGACCTACCTGGGTCATTTCTCGTACCTGATCGAGTTCCTGATCGCGCTCATCGGCTTAGGTGTCGCGATCGACTACTCGCTGCTGTTCGTGACGCGATGGCGCGAGGAGCGCGCGCGTGGCCGGGACAACCACGACGCCGTGGTGGTCGCGATGGAGACTGCCGGGCGCGCAGTCGTATTCAGCGGGGTGACGGTCGCGATCGGCCTGATCTCGCTGCTCGTGCTGCCGGTCCCGTTCATGCGCAGCGTCGGGATCAGCGGCGCGCTGATCCCGCTCGCGAGCGTCGCCACGACGCTGAGCCTGACGCCGGCCATCCTGGGTGGCATCGGGCCGCGGGTCGACTGGCCGCGGATCCGCCGAGAGGACGCCGCGAGCTCGGCCTGGAGCGCCTGGGCCGCGAAGGTCGTCCGGGCCCGGTGGGTGGCGGCCGGGCTGGCTCTGGCGGCTCCGGTCTCGCTGATCGGGGTCTTCTTCGGCATCAAGGTCGGGCTGTCGTCCACCGACTCGCTCGCCAAGAGCGGGCCCGCGTACGAGGCGCTCGCGACGCTGAAGCGCGGTGGCGTCGCGCCGGGCAGCCTCACGCCGATCGAGGTGCTCGTCTCGACTGATCAGGCGCGGCCGGTCGCTGCCGAACTGGCGAAGGTGGACGGCGTCGAGCGGGCCGTCGTGCCCACCGGCCAGGCCAGCAACCGTGCCGGTCGGACCGTGGTCGTGGTCGTGCCCGACCGCGAGACGGTCAACTCGAAGAGCGTCGACGTCGTGAAACGGGTACGCGACCGGTCGTCGGAACTGCCCGGCGTCATCGGCGTCACGGGCATCGGCGCGGCGCAGATCGATTTCCTGCGTGCCGTGTACGGCAACTTCCCGCTGATGCTCGCGCTGATCGCGCTGCTCACCTACGTGTTGCTGGTGCGCGCGTTCCGGTCGTTGTTGTTGCCGCTCAAGGCCGTCCTGCTCAACCTGCTGTCGTTGGGCGCGACGTACGGGCTGATCGTGCTGTTCTGGCAGCACGGCATCGGCTCGGAGGCTGTGTTCGGCATCGCCAAGACCGGGGCCGTCGCGTTCTGGATCCCGCTGATGATCTTCGCGTTCCTGTTCGGGCTGTCGATGGACTACGAGGTGTTCATCCTGGCCCGCATGCGCGAGGAGTACGACGCCACCGGCTCGACCGACCGGGCAGTGATCGGGGCGATAGGACGGACCGGCCGGCTGGTGACCAGCGCCGCGCTGATCCTGTTCCTGGCGTTCGCCGCGCTGGCGTCCGGCCCGAGCACCGACCTGAAGGTGCTGGCGACCGGGCTCGGGCTGGGCATCCTGCTCGATGCGACGATCGTCCGGTCGGTGCTCGTGCCGTCGCTGGTGTCGCTGTTCGGCTCGTGGAACTGGTATCTGCCCACCGGGGTTGCCAGGATGCTGCGGGTGCGGCCGTCGCGCGCGGTCACGCCCGCACCAGAACTGGAGCCGGCGGTCAGCGCACCCTGATCGATGGCATCCGCAGCTCGGCCGCGGCGGGCAATCCCAGCGCGGCCGCGATGTCGCCGAGCGCGGGCAGCGTCGCGCCCAGGACGGCGCGTGGATCCTCGGTGTTCTTCGGGCGGCCCAGCCGGGCCAGCGCGCCGACGTGCACGGCGCGGCGCACCGGGGCATCGTCGGGCAGGCCGGCACGCGAGCGGGCGATACGCACGGCGTCGCGCAGCCCGCCCAGTTCGTCGACCAGCCCGATGGCGAGCGCGTCGCTGCCGGTCCACACCCGGCCGCGAGCGATCGCCTCGATCTCGGCCACCGTGCGCCCCCGGCCGCTCGCGACCTTGGCCACGAAGTCGTCGTACATCGCGTCGATGATGACGGCGAACCGCTCGCGCTCCTCGTCGCTGAAGCCGCGCCGGGCCGAGAACATCAGCGACCTGGCGCCGTGCGACAGCATCCCGGTGTTGAGCCCCACCCGGTCCAGCAACTCGCGCACGACCACCTTGCCGCCGAAGATCCCGATCGACCCGGTGAGCGTCGAGGGCAGCGCGACGATCACGTCCGCCGGGCAGGCGATGTAGTAGCCGCCGGACGCCGCCGCCTCGCCCATCGACACGACCAGCGGCTTGCCCGCCTCGCGGACGCGGCACACCTCGCGCCAGATCGTGTCGGACGCGACGGCCGAGCCGCCAGGGGAGTCGATGTGCAGGACGACCGCCCGGACGTGCTCGTCGCTGGTCGCCGCCCGCAACGCCGCGGTGACCGAGTCGCTGCCGAGCTGGCGTCCGGCCGGACTGCGGCGCGTCCGCCCGGACATGAGCGCGCCGTGGGCCTCGACGAGGGCGACGTGGCTCCGGCGGCGCGCCGGCAGGTGCGGGCGCAGGCGCGGACGCCACCGATCGGCGAACAGCAACTCGGCGTCATCGCCTACCCGGGAGCGCATCGCCGCGTACGCCTCGTCGCGGTAGCCCAGCTTGTCGACCAGCCCGGCGTCGCGCGCCTCGGCCGCAGTGCGCGGCCCGGTGTCGGCGAGTTCGCGCACGCGTTCGGCGTCGATCCCTCGGGCTTCGGCGATCGCCTCGACGGCATCGCTGAAGATCGACTCGGCCAGGCGGTCCAGGGCGGTGCGGTGAGCCTCGGTGAACTCGGTGCGCATGACGCGGTCGGCCGCGTTCTTGAACTCGTGCCGCTGCTCGAGCTGTGGCTCGATGCCCAGCCGGTCCAGCGCGCCGCGCAGGAACGTCGTCTCCACTCCCACGCCGAGCAGGCCGAGGCCCCCGCCGGGTTGCAGCCAGATCTCGTCGAACCCGGTCGCCAGGACGTACGCGGCCATGTCGCCCGTGCCTTCGCCGAACGTCTCGGCCCAGGCGAGCGTCGGCTTGCCGCTCGCCGCGAAAGCGCGCACGCCGATACGCAGTTCCTGCATGGCCGCCCACGGCAGCGCGCCGCCGACCTTGGCGATCAGCCCCACCGCGTGGCGGTCGGCAGCCGCGTCGTGCAGCGCGCGCAGCGTGGGACGCAGCTGATGGCGCCCGCGAGCGCGCAGCCGGGCGAGCGGATCGTCCGCGTCGGGCGCGGCGGGGAGCTCGGTGAGGTCGAGTTCGAGCAGCAGGGGAGGGCGACGACCAGGCATGGCGTCCACGGTAGAAGCTATCGCCGAGGTGGCCGGGCGGTACTTTCGCGGACGACGAGTTCGGTGGGCAGTACGACGTGCCGGCCGCGGCCGCCCGGACGCGTCTTCGCGCGCTCGATCGCGGTGGCCAGCGCGGCCGCCGCGGCTCGGCCTTTCGCGTCGGCGTCCTGGCGGACGGTGGTCAGCGCGGGCCGGGTGCGGGCAGCGAGCGGGTTGTCGTCGAAGCCGACGACGGACACGTCCTTCGGGACGTCCAGGCCCGCGTCCTGGATGGCCCGAATCACGCCGCGGGCGAGGGCGTCGGAGAAGCAGAGGACTGCCGTGGGCCGGCTGTGGTTCTCCAGCAGCGTCTGGGTAGCGGAGTAGCCAGCCTCCTGCGCGTCGGCATGCGGATGGCGGACCACGGTGGGTTTGATGCCAGCGGCGTCGAGCGCCTCGAACCAGCCGAGCAGGCGTTGCCGCTCGGGATACGCGACCGCCGCCTTCTGCGGATCCGTCACGATTCCGAATTCGCCTTCGGCGCCCGCGGTCACGATGGCTACTCGCTTGTGTCCGAGATCGATGACGTGTTGCGCGGCGGCCCGGGCACCGAGCCGGTCGTCGATGTTGATGCTCGCGATTCCCGGCGCGGGCACCTGATCGACGTAGACGAGTGGCAGGCCGCGCCGCTTGAGCCAATCGATCGCGGACGCGTCGGGATTGCACGCGTAGACGAGCGCGCCGTCGATGGCGATGTCGCGTGCCGGCACGACGTTCTCCTGCGGAGTGGCCGAGAGCAGCGTAAGCGACAGGCCCGTTGGCGTGAGCTCCTTGGCGATTCCGGCAAGGAACGCCATGGCCACCTCGTCGGTGAGTGCATACGTCAGAGTGTCGGACAGCAACAAGCCGACCGTGCCGGCACTCCCGCTGGCGAGGGCCCGGGCCGTCGGGTCGGGCCCGACGTACCCGAGCTCGTCGGCGACGGCGAGGATCTGATCGCGAAGCTTTGCCGAGAGCTGGTCCGGACGGGAGAACGCGTTCGAGACCGTCATCCGGCTCACGCCGACGTGGTCGGCGATCGTCTTCAGCGTGACTCGTCCCATGCTGGCACTCCGCTTCCGGTCTCGACGCACACCGTATTGATACGCCGCGCGACCAGTGGCGATGCCACGACGTCGGCGACGTGACGCAGCGCGCCGGCGACGGTCGCCCGGGTGCGCCAACCGACCGGCGTCTTCTCGACGTACGGGACGACCGGCGCATCGGGCAAAGCGCTGCGTGCCCCTTCGGTCATTGCCTGCTTGGACTCGATGAGCGCTACTGCCAGGGTGTGCATGACAACTCCTCTCTCCGTAGATTCTTCTTCTGTATCGGTACAGTAACTCGATAGTCTGTACCGGTCAAGAGGAATTTCGCCTGGCTCGACCACGGAGTTCGGTCCGCTGCTGAAGACCGTGTACCCGGCGCCGGGATTCACCACGGTCAGCCGATTTCAACAACTTCAACAGCGGAGACAAGCCGAATCCCTGCACCGTCGGCTAAACGCTTCCTGTCCGATCCAAGGACGGAGCGGCCCCTGTCGCCGGGGGCCGCTCCGCTTTTTCTCGTCAGCTGCCGAGTAGGCGGAGGTACGGTGCTGGGTGGAGGGCGTCGTGCTCTACGGACTCTTGGCAGACCTCGTCGTGGTTGTCCACCTCGGCTTCATCGTGTTCGTCGCCGTCGGTGGTTTTCTGGCGTGGCGCTGGCCCCGGGTGCTGTGGCTGCACGTGCCAGCCATCATCTACGCGCTGGTCATCGTGACCCTCGGCTTCGACTGTCCGTTGACGCCGTTGGAGAAGCACCTGCGGCATCTCGCCGGCCAGAGGGTGTATGCGGAGGGCTTCGTCGACCACTACCTCACTGGCGTTGTCTACCCTGGCCGGCTGCTCGT
>DASXRA010000490.1:0-5943 GCA_036506855.1 Jatrophihabitantaceae bacterium | reverse complement strand
TGCCGAAGTTGACTGTCGGTGCCGGGCAGCTGCCCTCGTCCTACACCGAGTTCGGCCGGCTGGCCGGACACTTGCGCTACGTCGAGCGCAGCTCGCGGCGGCTCGCTCGATCCACGTTCTACGGCATGTCGCGCTGGCAGGGTCGACTGGAGTACCGGCAGGTGTTCTTGGGACGCATCGTCGACATCGGCGCGGAGCTCTACGCCATGACGGCCGCCTGCGTGCGCGCTCAGATGCTCCGCGACGACGACCCGGAGCAGGGCACCTTGGCCGACGAGTTGGCCGACGCGTTCTGCACACAGGCCCGGATACGAGCCGATGCCTTGTTCCACGGGCTGTGGCACAACGCCGACGCCACCAACCGCCGACTCGCCAAGCACGTAGTCGAAGGTCGCTACACCTGGGCAGAGGACGGCGTGCTCCTCGTGGACGACGACGCACCCTGGATCGCCGACACCACACCCGGACCATCAACTACGGAGAACGTGCACCACCGAATTCCCTGAGTGGAACAGCCGGATTCCGTCTGGTCGCTGGCTAGTCGAGCGCCCGGGGCAGGCCGAAGTGCTGCGCCAGCCCCGACTCGAACCGGGTGATCTCGCAAATCCTGTCGCCCGCGAGAGCGACGACCTCGACGCCGGTGAGATACAGACCCCCCGTGACCGGGTCGCGGAAGTACTCGCCCCACGCGGGCTGGCCGTTGGCCCGGACGGGCACCATCCGGGCGATCCCTTGCCGGTGAGCGCCGATCGCGGTGAAGAAGCGATGCACCGCCTCGGTCCCGTGGTACTCGAACGGGAGGGGCGGCATCCGCACCCACACGTCATCGGTCATCAGTGCGACGAGCGCGTCGACGTCCAGCTCGGTGAAGGCCGCGACGAACCGGTCCAGCAGCGCCCGCTCCTCCGGCGAACCGGGTGGCGGCGGGGGCGGGTCGGACGAGCGGGTCGCGTCCATCGTCGCGCGGGCACGTTTGAGGGCGTTGGTGACCGCGTCCTCGGTGAGCCCGAGCAGCTCAGCGGTCTCACTCGCGCGGTACCCGAGCACGTCGCGCAGCAGCAGCACGGCACGCTGGTTCGGCGGCAGCAGCTGGACGGCGGTGACGAACGCCAGCGAGATCGCCTCGCGGGACTCGTAGCGGGCCTCGGGTCCTGGCGCCTGATCGGACAGCCCCTCGAGCAACACGTCGGGATACGGCTGCAGCCACGGCACCTCACCCAGGCGGGTCGGCTCCGGCGGGCGTACGGGCAGCGGCGCCGCGGTCACCGGCCGCCGCGCGGACGATCGCAGCATGTTGAGGCACCGGTTCGTGGCGATGCGGTACAGCCACGTGCGGACCGACGCGCGACCCTCGAAGCCGTCGAGGCCTACCCAGGCCGCTAGCAGCGTCTCCTGCAGCGCGTCCTCGGCGTCCTGCAGCGAACCGAGCATGCGGTAGCAGTGCACCTGCAGTTCGCGGCGATGCGGCTCGACCAGGGCGGTGAACGCGTCCCGGTCGCCGCCACGCGCCCGCTGGAGCAGTTCTGCCGACATCTGCCACCTCCGTCTCGCTCATCTCCCCCGCACCGACACGTACTGACACCGGCGGCCCGCGGAACTGGTCTCGTTCGGGCGACCAGTTTCCGGCGCATGCCGTGTCTGTCCCTGCGAACCGGAATTCCCGGCGATCAGCACGACCGGACTTCCGCGGTGCGCGGACGGTCGGTAACTATCAGGAGGATGGCATGACAATCGAAGACAAAGCAGTTCTGGTGACTGGCGCCAATCGCGGCATCGGGCAGGCGCTGGTCGAGGAAGCGTTGCGGCGAGGCGCGAAACGGGTCTACGCCGGTACCCGCCAGGCGCTGGCCCACCCGGATGAGCGCGTCACGCCGCTCCGCCTGGACGTGACCGACGCCGCCCAGATCGAGGCGGCCGCCCAGAGGGTTGAGTCGCTGGATGTCCTGATCAACAACGCCGGCCTGGGGCTTTACGACGACCTCAGTGATCGGGCCGCGATCGAACAGAGCCTGGCCGTCAACCTCTACGGCACGCACGACGTGACGCAGGCCTTCCTCCCGCTACTGACCCGGTCCCGGGGAGCCATCGTCAACATCTCCTCGCTGTCCGCGTTCGCCGCCGTACCGGTCATGCCCGCCTACTCGATCTCCAAAGCGGCCGCGTTCTCCCTGTCTCAATCACTGCGCGCCCTACTCGCCCGACACGGCATAAGCGTGCACGCCGTACTGACCGGCCCCGTGGACACCGACATGACCCGAGACCTCGACATACCCAAGGCCTCCGCGCAGTCCGTCGCCCGAGCCATCTTCGACGGCCTCGACAACGGCGACGAAGACATCTTCCCCGACCCCCTCTCAGCACCCATGGCCGAAAGCTGGCACAACGGCGCAGCCAAGGCCCTCGAACGTCAGAACGCGACCCTCATAACAGCCTCATGACCGATCTGAACGCCGCGGGGCTCAGCTGCGAACCCGTTCGGTGAGCGCGAGTGGTGACTGGGCCAAGATCAGTGCGGCCGCGCCGAGCACCTCGGCGCGGTCGCCGAGCAAGCCCGCGACGACGCGCACGTTGGCGGCCGTGGCTGCAACGCTGTGGCGCTGGATACTGACGCGGATCGGGTCCAGCAGCACGTCGCCGGTCGCGGCCAGCTCACCGCCGATAACGACGAGTTCGGGGTTGAGGACGTTGACGAGTCCGGAGACGACTGTGCCGACAGCCTCGCCGGCGTCGGCTACCGCCCGGCGAGCGCCACGATCACCGGCCGCGACCAGGTCGAGCAGTCCTGCGACGGTTATCGGCCGCGACATGCTCTGTTCCAGCAGCCGCGCCACGGCGACGGGGCTCGCGACGGTCTCCAGGCAGCCTCGGTTGCCGCAGCGGCAGATCGGCCCGCTCGGGTCGAGGCATATGTGCCCGATCTCCCCGGCCATGCCGAGTGCACCCTGATACGGCTGGCCGGCTAGAACCAGGCCGGCGCCGACGCCGGCCGAGAGGCGGATGTACGTCATCTCGTCGACGCCGCGGCCGGCGCCGAAGACCTTCTCGCCGAGCGCCCCTACGTCGGCGTCATTGGCGAGTTGGACGGACACACCGAGCCGATCCTCCATTTCGGCCGCGGGGACGACGCCTTGCCAGCCGGGCAGAATCCCGTCCGCCGCGAGTTGTCCGGTGTGCTTGTTGACCGGCGCGGCGAGCCCCATGCCGGCACCGAGCAGCCGCTCCGGCGCCACGGCCGCGTCACGCAGGGCCCGCCGGACGAGGTCGTGCACGAGGTCCAGCGTCTCCGAGGGGGCGTCGTCGACGTCGGCGCGGGACCACTCGTCGGCGAGCGGTTCGCCGGCCAGATCGCAGATCATGACTCGGACGTGCTGATGGCCGATGTCGATCCCGATCGCGAACGCGGCGCCGGGCACGAGGGAGAGCAGGGTCGGCGGCCGACCGGTGCCGCGAGGCCGCTGCTCGGCCTCGGGAACGTCGTGCTCCTGGATCAGGTGGGCCCGGCCGAGCTCTTCGGCGACGGTGGAGACCGTGGCCCGCGACAGTCCTGTGCGCCGGGCGATTTCGGCTCGGCTGACGGCTGGATGCCGGTAGATCGACTCGATCACGCGCAGCCGGTTCAGGTCGCGCAGACCGAGTGGCTGCGGTGTCCGGGGCGCGATTACTCGAGTGGCCACGGCCGGAAGCTTAGTTCAATTATTTCGTTATCAGCTCAGGCCGGAAGTGGAGCTGCGAGAGTTTTGCGGCTCACTGCACAAACATATGGGTCATTGCGGACCATAAACGTTGACTTCATCTGAGGTGGCGCGTAACGTCCGCCGCTGCCTGGCTCCGACGTCGCACGGGTCGAGGAGGCCATGATGCGCTATACCGCCCTGACGACTCGGATCGCGATCCTCTCAACGGTCGCCGGATTGTGTGCGGCGGTGCCGCTTGCCGCGCCGTCGGCCAATCCCGCGCGGGCGGCGACCGGGACGCCGATCTACCTGGATCGGTCCTACTCGTTCGCCGAGCGCGCCGCGGACCTCGTCGCGCGACTCACGCCGGCGCAGCGCGCGAGCCAACTCGTGTCGAGCCAGTCGCCGGCGATCAGCACCGGGACGAATCCGCTGCTCAGCCCCGTCCCTGCGGGACAGGTGACGCTCGTCGTGCCGGCGAGCGCCGGTGACACCGCGATCACCACGAACAGCACGGCGCCTCTCTCGCCCGGAGCCAGGCTCACGTTCGACCCGAACGGCACCGCGGAGACGGCGACCGTCGCTACGGTCGGCAGCAGCCCCTCGGCGTTCTCCCAGTCGCTGGTCGTCGCGGCCAGCCCGGGCGACACGAACATCAAGGTCGGTGCCACCTTCGGCCTGACTGCGGGTCACCTGATCCGCATCGACTCGGGCGCGAGCCAGGAGATCCGGACGATCCAGAGCGTCGGCACCGGCGGCGCCACCGGTACCGGAGTCACCCTGACCACTCCGCTCGCGCTGGCGCACGCAGTCGGCGCGACGGCCCAGGACCTGGGCGCGCCGACAACACTCACTTCCCCGCTCGCGAACGCCTACCCGGCAGGCACCGTCGTGAACGTGATCCAGGGCATCCCGGCCTACGGCTGGTGGAACGAGGCGCTGCACGGCATCAACGCCGAATCTCTCAACCCGTCCGGCAACGCAGTCACCCTCACGAACACGACGTCGTACCCGATCGACCTGTCGAGGGGAGCGAGCTGGGATCCCGAGCTGACCTACGAGGTCGCGAAGGCGGAGTCGGACGAGGCCCGCGAGGTCGTGCGCAGCAACAAGTTCGACCTCGACTTCTACTCGCCGACGGTCAACCTCGCTCGCGACCCGCGCTGGGGACGCAACGACGAGTCCTACGGCGAGGATCCGCTGCTCGAGGCGAACATTGCGGCCCAGTTCGTCAACGGCATGGAGGGCAAGGACCAGAACAGCCAGCTGCTGCCGGAGGGAGACGGGTTCTACAAGACGACGACCACGCTGAAGCACTACGCGCTGAACAACACCGAGGGCTTTGCGAACTCGGACCCGAACGGCCGCCTGAACGGGTCGTCCGACGCCGACGAACGCTCGATTCGCGAGTACTACACGATGCAGTTCCGCAAGATCGTCCAGGCGACGCAGAACGGCGCGGTCATGAGCTCGTACAACGAGGTCAACGGCGTGCCGTCCGCGGCCAACGCGTACCTGAACGACACGCTGATGCGCCAGACGTTCGGCTTCCAGGGCTACTTCACCGGCGACTGTGACGCCGTGAACGAGATCAACCAGCGCCACCACTGGCAGCCGGACGGGCTTGGGCACATCGCGTCGGTGGTCGAGCAGTTCGCGTACACGCTCGGCTCGGGCGAGGACGCGGAGTGCAACGCGGGCTACAACGGCACCGGCAACTACCGCGGACCGACAGCGCCGTCGACGACAGCGGGCGGGACGACGAACGCGATCGGCATGCACATCACGACGCCGACCGGCCTGCACACGGTCAACGACCTCGACGTGTCGGCAACTCGCCTGTTCACGAACCGGATGAAGCTCGGTGAGTTCGACCCGAACAGCACCGTGCCGTGGCTGACGCAGGCGGTCGCGCGCGACCAGTCCTACGGCGTCTATCCCTGGAACAACGCGACCGCCCCGACCGAGACGCGGGACCGGCTCGCGCTTGCACGCCGGTCGGCCGACGCGTCGCTCGTGCTGCTGAAGAACGCTGCGACCACCCGCAAGGACGGCTCGACCGGCAAGCTGCTGCCGATCTCGGTGCCGCCGAGCGGTTCCTTCAAGGTGCTCGTACTCGGCTCGTACGCGAACAACCCGAACTTCTATCTGGGCGGCTACTCGTCGATCCAGAGCGCAACCGGGCAGGCCAACGAGGTGACGCCGTACGCCGGCGTCAAGTCGGCGATCCAGGCGATCAACCCGTCCGCGCAGGTCGACTACCTGAAGG
>DASXRA010000489.1:0-2966 GCA_036506855.1 Jatrophihabitantaceae bacterium | reverse complement strand
CTGCACCGACAACGCGGGCAACGTCGCCACCCCCAGCAAGCCCCTCAAGTACGACGCCACACCGCCCACGGCGACAGCGACGGGGAGCCGGCCCGCGGACACCAACGGCTGGTACAACCACCCGCTCACCGTCAACGTCGCAGGCAGCGACGCCACCGCCGGCATCGCCGGCTGCTCCTCCGTCGCGTACAACGGTCCGGACAGTTCCGGCGCCACGGTCAGCGGCTCCTGCACCGACAACGCCGGCAACGTGACCACCGCAAGCCTGCCCTTCAAATACGACGCCACACCCCCCACCGCGACGGCGAGCGCGAGCCGGCCCGCGGACACCAACGGCTGGTACAACCACCCGCTCACGATCAGCTTCTCCGCCACCGACGCCACCGCCGGCCTCGCCGCCTGCTCGCCGACCGCGGAGTACGGCGGTCCCGATAGCTCCGGCCCGACCGTGGTCGGCTCTTGCACCGACAAAGCAGGCAACGTCGGCGCCGCCAGCCTGCCGCTCAAGTACGACGCCACACCGCCGGCTGCCAGAGCTGAACCGAGCCGCGCCCCGAACGCGAACGGCTGGTACAACAGCGCACTGACCGTCCGGTTCTCCGGCACCGACGCCACTGCCGGGTTAGCGGGCTGCTCGTCGCCCACGGATTACAGCAGCCCTGACAGCGTCGGAGTCACAGTCGTGGGCTTCTGCACCGACAACGCCGGCAACGTCGGCACGACCAGCCTGCCGTTCAAATACGACGCGACGCCGCCCACGGCGACGGCAGCCGCGAGTCGCGGCGCGGACACGAACGGCTGGTACAACCACCCGCTGACCGCGAGGTTCTCCGGGGCGGACGCCACGGCCGGCATTGCCGGTTGCTCGTCCCCCGAGTACAGCGGCCCGGACAGCGCGAGCGCCACCGTCGGCGGCTCGTGCACCGATCTCGCCGGCAACATCGCGACGGCGAGCCTGGCGCTCAAGTACGACTCGACGCCGCCTACCGCGAAAGCGACGGCGAGCAGAGCTGCGGACGCGAACGGTTGGTATAACCACGCGCTCACCGTCAGGTTCTCCGGGACCGACGCGACTGCCGGAATCGCCGGCTGCTCTTCCGTCGACTACACGGGCCCCGACGCCCCCAGCGCGACCGTCAGCGGCTCTTGCACCGACGGCGCCGGCAACGTCGGCTCGACCAGCATGCCGCTCAAGTACGACGCCACGCCGCCGACCGTCTCGAAGGTGACCGCCAAAGCGGGCGACCGGCGAGTCGACCTCAGTTGGAACGCGTCGGCCGACGTCGAGGATTTTCAAGTCACCCGCGCCCCCGGCAAGGGTGACGCAGCCAAGACCACGATCTACCAGGGAAGGGCGAAGAGCTACCGCGATGCCGGACTCAGCGTCGGCAAGGACTACCGATACTCCGTGACCGGGTCCGACGAGGCGGGCAACACTGCTTCGGCCACGATCGCGATCACGGCGACGGGACCTCTGCTCAGCCCGCCACCCGGCGCGAAGGTCGACGAGCCGCCGGTTCTCGTCTGGACGCCGGTGACCCGCGCTCGCTACTACAACCTTCAGCTCGTGCGCGGATCGAAGATCCTCAGCGTTTGGCCTCGGCATTCGCACTTTCGTGTCCCGCGATCCTGGGTCTTCCAGGGGCACCGTTACCGCTTGCGCGAGGGCAGCTACCGGTGGTACGTCTGGCCCGGGTTCGGTCAATTCTCGGCCGCCAGGTACGGCCGCAGCCTCGGTGGCAGCTCGTTCGTGGTCGTTTCGAAAACGACGAAGAGCTCGTCTGCGAAGTGAGTCGTGGGGATTCTCGCTTAGACGCGCATCACAAGCTCGGCGTAGTACTCGGCAATTTCGTCGGTCGGCACCTCGAGCGTCGAAGCGCCGACCCCGAGTTCCGTGGCTTGCACGTCGGGCAGCGGCGTCGGCGCGAGCCAGCCGGCGATGAGGATCCGCCGCTCCTCGGCGATGTCGAGCACTGTGTCCCGCAGGCGCTCGAGCTCGCCGCGCAGGAAGATGTGCAGCATGGCGACCTGCGGCGGGTCGGGAAGGACGTCGATGCCGTCGACGAGCACAAGCGCGGCGCCGATTTCGTGCGCCTTCGAGACGAACGACGGCATGCGCGGTAGTACTTCGTCGAGACCGAGCTCGGCTGAGAGCGCGATCGCCTCGAACGACGACAGCCTGCCGCCGTGCCGCACGCGCCACACGCGCGCCTCGGCAATCAGATCCTCGGGACCAGCGAGCACGCACCCTCCGAGCCCACCGAGATCTTTGTAGAGCGACACGTAGACCGTGTCGAACAGCTCGGCGATGTCGCTGAGCTCGCGCTCGTAATACGGCCCGCACTGCCACAAACGCGCACCGTCGAGGTGCAAGGCTACGTCGCGCTCACTCGCCCACGCCGTCTGAGCGACCAGGTCGTCCCACGAGGGAAGCTGGCCACCGAGGTTGCGCTGCGGCAACTCGAGCAGCAGCACGCCGATCGGCTCGGCTATCTCTTCGAGATCTTCGAGCGTGATCAGCCTGTTGCGATTGCCGACTAGCCGCAGATGCAGCCCATGGAGATGCTCGTAGCCCTTCTCTTCGTGGACCTCGAGATGGCATTGCGGGTGGGACGCGACCGTGCGGCGCCCGCGCCGCTCGCACAGGATGCGTAGGGCGATCTGCTGCGCCATCGTGCCGCTCGGGAAGACGGCGGCCGACTCCTTCCCCAGGAGACCGGCGATCCGCGACTCGAGGCGCGCGACGCTCTCACCTTCGCCGTAGACGTCTCCGCGTGGCCCCGCACGGTCCGCGAGCGCCCGAAACACGTCGGCCGGAGTGCGGCTCGCGCCCGCCCACGCGGGCACGAAGCGTGTGCACTGCTGAATGATCGACTCGCGATCGCGCTCCGCCACGCACTGAGCCTATGCTGTCCACGCATGAGCGAGCCGAGAGTCGATCATCTAACCGCGAGACAGCGCGACGC
>DASXRA010000488.1:0-1674 GCA_036506855.1 Jatrophihabitantaceae bacterium | reverse complement strand
GACGATGTCGGTCTCGTCGAGCAGCCGCTGCAGGTGCGGAATCTGGAAGTTGGAGACGCCGATTGCCTTGGCCCGGCCTTCCGCGTAGATCTTCTCCAGCGCGCGCCAGGTCTCGACGTACAGGTCGTGGTGCGGGCGCGGCCAGTGGATCAGGTACAGGTCGACGTAGTCGAGGCCGAGCAGTTCGAGGCTGCCGTCGAACGCGCGCAGGGCACGGTCGAACCCGTGGGCGTGGTTGGTCAACTTGGTCGTGACGAAGACCTCGCCCCGGGGCAGGCCGGACCGCGCGATCGCCTCGCCGACCCCGCGCTCGTTCTCGTACCCGGCGGCGCTGTCGATGCTTCGGTAACCCGCCTGCAAGGCGGTGCCGACGGCGCCGACGGCTTCGGCATCGCCGACCCGGAAGACACCGAAGCCGAGCTGTGGCAGGCGGGTTCCGTTGTTGAGCGAGATGACGGGGACGTCGGGCATGGGCGGCAACTCCTCACGTGGACTACCGCCGACGCTACCCATCGGGCGAATCGATTTTGGGCGCGAGGTAGAGGTGGCTGATCTCGGCGGGAGGGGGCGCGTCCGGGCGGTACTCGAGGGGCGCCGTGCCGTCCGCCGCCGCGGCTGCTGCATCGGCGAGTCCGAAGCGAGCGCGCAGCCGGCCGAAGAAGTCCGACGGGCGCAGCCGGACCAGCCGCGCTCGCTGCTGGCCGGCATAGACGCCGACCCAGTCGCCGGGGTCGAGCACGCCGCGCAGCTGGCCATCGACGCTCACGGCCACCTGGCCGGAGTGCTGCAGCACGCGGACGGCAACCGCCTCGTCGGCGGCCAGCACCAGGCTGCGATCGAAGATCATGTGCGGGGCGACCGGTGTGAACACGATGGCGTCCACGCGCGGCGAGAGCACCGGTCCTCCGGCGGCGAAGCTGTACGCCGTTGACCCGGTCGGGCTCGACACGACCAGCGCATCGGCCGAGTAGGAGGCGAACAGCCGGCCGGCGATGTACACGCCGAGACTGGCCTGACGGTCCCGGGCCAGCTTTTCGAAGACGACGTCGTTGAGCGCCATGACGTCGAGCGCGACGCCCCAGCCGACATCGTCCGGCGTGCGGGCCCGCACCGGCGGCGGTGGCAGCTTGGGCCCTCGCCCATAGCGCAGCAGGCCCTCGACTCCGGTCGGGATCTCCAGCGGCCGGGACGCTCGCATGTTCAGCGTCAAGCGCTCCTCGATGATCGCCGACCCGTCGTAGACGGCGTTGAGCGCCCGAGTCAGGTCTTCGACGCCGACCTCGGTCAGGAACCCCACCCGTCCGACGTCGACGCCGAGCACCGCCGCATTGCAGGTCGAACCGATCCTTGCGCCGCGCAGGAACGTGCCGTCGCCGCCGATCGTCACGACGACATCGGGGTATCCGGCCTCGGCTGCCTCGGCTCGCGCGTTACGCCGTTCGATGCCGCCGCCCTCGTGCCAGACGTCGACGCTGACAGCGGGCACGTCGTACTCGGCGGCCCAGCCGCGCACCAGCTCGGCTGCCGCACGCGCCTCGGCCTTGCCTTCGTGGACGACGATCCCCATACGCCGGATGGTCATGGGCGCGAGGTTACCCACCTGTAGCGTGCTGATCGTGCGCTTGGTGATCGCTCGCTGCTCGGTCGACTACGTCGGGCGGCTGACCGCGCATC
>DASXRA010000487.1:0-5238 GCA_036506855.1 Jatrophihabitantaceae bacterium | reverse complement strand
CAGTCGAGCGGCAAAGGGGATTTCACCCGCGTCAACGAGGTCTGGCCCGGGCTGGTGGCTCCGGACCCGGCGCCGCCGAGCATCACGCTCGACTTCGGCAAGGTCGTCGTCGGCTACCCGAAGATCAGCTTCGCGGGAGCGTCGCCGAATCACCCCGGCATGCGCGTCGCGTTCTCCGAGAGCACGCAGTACCTGAGCGACCGCTCGGACTTCACCCGCTCCGACAACGGGCAGTCGATCGTCCCGGGAACCGACCAGTTCGCGGTACCCGTCTCGCCGACGACGTGGACAGACACTCGCGGGTGTCTCGACGGGAGCAAGGTCTGCGCAGACGGGCTGCACGGTTTCCGCTACCTCAAGATCAGCCTGGACGCGCTGAAGAACGACGCCCCCACACTCAGCCATACGGCACGGTACGGATCAGCGGCGTATCGCTCGACTTCACCGCCTTCCTCGGGACGCCGAACACCTATCAAGGTTGGTTCGAATCGTCCGACGAGCAGCTCAACCGGTACTGGTACGACGCGTCCTACACGAACGAGCTGATCACCGACACGTTCCGCTCCACCGACGTCGACCCGCGGAGCGCCGACAGCCCCACCCTGGACGGCAAGCTCGTCCTGCACGACGGTGCGAAGCGCGACCGCGATCCCTACGTCGGCGACGTTGCCGTATCGGGCCGCACCGCCTATCTCACCCATGACGTGGGTATCGCGGCCCGTAACGTGCTCGCGGATCTGGCCGAACACCAGCGCGCCGACGGCTGGATCCCGCCGGCGTCCATCGTCAACTACACGCTCCCGCTGTTCGACTATCCACTGTGGTGGGTGACGTCGAGTTGGGACTACGTGCTGTACACCGGCGACACCGGCTACGCGAGCACCTACTACGCGAACCTGCTCAAGGTGCTCGACAGCTGGTATCCGTCCGTCACCGACGACCGTGGCCTGCTGCAGAAGGGGCTGAACAATACCGGGGGGTATGGCGACTACGCGTTCCTGCCGCGCACCGGTGAAGTCACCTACTACAACGCGCTGTATGTCCAAGCCTTGAACGACGCGTCAGGAATGGCGGACGCGCTAAGCCACGACGCGGATGCCGCCCGATGGGCGCAGCGCGCGCAGGCCGTCACCGCCGCGATCAACACCTACCTCTGGGACGCGACGGCCGGTGCGTACCTCGACTCGGGCACCGGCGCGGTACGGCACGCCCAGGACGGCAACGGGATCGCCGTCGTCACCGGGGTGGCGTCGCCGTCGCGGGCAACTGCCGCGCTCGGCTACCTTGCGCAGAACACCGCGCGCCCGTATGGCAATTCGTTCATGGACAACGACACGCTCATCTCGGGTGGTTCGCAGCGTGTCTACGCGTTCACGTCCTATCCCGAGATCGAGGCGCGCTTCGTGAGCGGCCAGGCGAACTCGGCCATCGAGGAGATCAAGCGCCTCTACGGTTGGATGTCGAGCCACGACCCGGGCGTCACGGACTGGGAGGGTGTCGGCCCCGGCGGCTCGCTCTACGAAGGGGGCTTCACATCTGCGGCGCACGGCTGGGCAACCGGGGTCCTGCCGGCGCTGACGAACGACCTGCTCGGCGCTCGTCCGACCGGCGCCGGGTTCAGCACCTGGACGGTGGCGCCGCATCCGGGCACCGTCAGCTGGGCGCGAGGCCGGTTGCCCACGCCGCACGGGCCGCTCGACGTGAGCTGGAGCCGAGGTTCAGGCACGTTCACGCTGACCGTGACGGTGCCTGCGGGTACGTCGGGTGACATCGCCGTGCCGGCGGACGGCGCGCAGGTCGAACTCACGGTGGACGGCGCCGACAGCGTCGCGCAGCCACAGAACGGGTACGTCACGCTGCATGGTGTCGGCGCCGGCAGCCACACCGTGACCGTCCGCGCGGTCGGGTAGCCGTTCAGCAGTTCTTGGTCTCGACGCACGCTTCGCTCTCGGGCACCGTGCGCACCCGGGTGAGCATGTCGTGCAGCTGCGCGCGCTCGCGCTCGTCCAGGTCGGCGAACAGCTCGTCCTCGGCCAAGGCGACGGCCTTCTCGATCCCCTCGAGGGCCGTGCACCCCTTGGCCGACATCTCGACGATGTGCCGGCGCCGGTCGGCCGGATCGCGGCGGCGTTCGGCGAGGCCGAGGCGTTCGAGATCGTTGAGGATCGCCACGAGGACGCTCGGATCGACATCAAGCGCGTCGATCAGCGACTGCTGGCTGGTCGGCCCGCGGGTGCTGAGTTCGACGAGTACCTGGCGGTGCCGTGGTTTGAGGCCGGTGGCCGACATTGCTTGCAGGATGCGCTCAGCGACGAACCGCCCGTGCCGTGCGAGCAGCATGCCGAGGCGTTCCCTCGTCAGCTCGTCAACGGCCATGGCCGCCATACTACCGGCATGCGACAATCATCACTCTCTCTCAATCATTGAATGCTGTCAACGATCGGCTAACGTCTACGGAGATGCACCCCAACCTCTCCGAAAAAGGCAACCGTCATGGCCCACCTGTTCCGGATCGACGCCAGCATCCGGCAACACGGCTCGTTCTCCCGATCCGTCGCCGACACGTTTCAGGCAACGTGGGCGGCTGCTCACCCCGTCGGCACGATGAGTGTCCGCGACCTCGGACGCGACCCGCTCCCGTACCTGACCCAGGTCGACTTCGAGGCCAGCCAGGTGCCGGAGGGCGAGCGCACTCTCGAACAGCGCGCAGCCGTAGCGCGCTCGACGGAGCTGGTCGACGAACTCGTCGCTGCCGACGCCATCCTGCTCGGCATCCCGCTCTACAACTGGGGGACTCCGGCCGCGGTCAAGACCTGGATCGACTACTTGCTGCTCGACGCGCGCACCCGCCAGCACGGACTGCTGGGCGGGCGGCCGGCCGTCCTGGTCAGTGCGCGCGGTGGCTCGTACCGTCCGGGCACGCCGCGCGAGGGATGGGACCACGCCGAGCCGTACCTGCGCCGCATCCTGGGCGAGGTGTTCGGCCTCGACCTGCACGTCATCACCCCGGAACTCACCCTGGCCGAGGTCAACCCGGCCCTCGCCGAGTTCAAGGAGCACGCCAAGGCGTCGCTCGTCGAAGCACACAACCAAGCCGACGCAGCCGCGCACGACCTGCTGCGCCGGGTCGCCGCCTGAGCCTTGATTACTCTGCCTGCGTGGAGTTTCGGGAGCTACCCGAGGGCCGATCGGTGCAGCGGCCGAACGTCGATCTGGACGAGCTGACTGACGCCGGCACGGCCCTGCGCGGAGACGTCGAGGTCGTCGGCGAACGTGTCGGCGGCGAGCACAAGGGCGAGCAGGCCGAGGGCAGCATCGCGCAGTCGCTGCTCGATGTCGCTGACCTGTCCGAGACGAAGTTCCGGACGTTGACCTTGGACGATGTGGTGTGCCATGGCGCCGACCTGTCCAACGCGTTGTGGGATCGCATCTCTGCGCGGCGCGTCGAGCTGCTGAACTGCCGTGCTGTCGGCTGGCGAGTGCAGTTCGACCAGCTGACAGACGTCTACCTGGGCGACTGCCGGCTCGACTACGCAGTGATCAACATCGCGCGAGTCAAGGGCCTGGCCGTGTTCGAGCGTTGCTCGTTTCGCCAGGCGACGATTGCCGGCAACCTGTCCAGCACGGTGTTTCTCGACTGCGACTTCGACGCAGCCCAGTTCGCCGCCCGCGGCGCGAAGGGCTGTGACCTGCGTACGTCCGCATTGCTGGGCGCGCACGGCATGCAGAGCCTGGCCGGCGCGACCATATCGCCCGATCAGGCGGTCGCGATCGCGCGCGTGCTCGCGGCCGAGGCAGGGCTTGTCGTGAGCGACTGAGCGCGACATCCGTTAGCGGGCCGTAATGGTGATTAGAGGTCATTCACCCACCGTGTCGGCCACCATGGTGAGGTGAAGCGCGTTGCGGCCGGTGTCGGGGCCTTGGTCGGGTTGCTGTCGGCCGGCATCGCGATCGGCGTCGGCGAGCTGGTTGCGGCGTTCGTGCGTCCCGCCGCGAGCCCGGTGATCGCCGTCGGCAACCGGTTCATCGCGCTCACGCCCGAGTCGGTCAAGCGATGGGCGATCCGCGAGTTCGGCACCAACGACAAGCACGTGCTGCTGACCGGCATCTACGTCGGTATCGCTGTGTTCGCGGTGATCGTCGGCGTGCTCGCCGTCCGGTGGCTGTGGGCCGGCATCGCGGGCGTCGCCGTGCTCGGTGCGGTCGGCGTCTACTGCGCGCTCACTGCGGCCGCACATCAGGGCTCGGACGTCGTCCCCGCGATCCTCGGAGCCGTCGCTGGCGGGTTCGCGCTCGTCATCCTGCTGGGCCAGGCGGGCGAACGCGGCGCGCTCCGGCCGGGCCGGCGGCAGTTCCTGCAAGGCAGCGCAGCCGCGGCCGGGCTGGCCCTCGTCGGCGGATTCGGTGGACGCGCGCTGCAACACGCCCGCCACGACGTGAGCAAGGCGCGTTCGGCGCTGCGCCTGCCCGCGCCCGCCGAGCCCGCACCGCCCCTGGCCAACGGCACCGACCTCGGCAAGAGCAAGGTGCCGTACGCCACGCCGAACACGGACTTCTACCGGATCGACACGGCGCTCACGTTCCCGCAGATCGATCCGAAGTCGTGGCAGCTGCGCATCCACGGCATGGTCGACCGCGAGCTGACCGTGACGTACGACCAGCTGCTGGCGCGCCCGCTGATCGAGCGGTGGATCACGCTCACGTGCGTCTCCAACGTGGTCGGAGGCACGCTCGTCAGCAACGCACGGTTCCTCGGCGCACGACTCGCCGATCTGTTGCGCGAGGCCGGCGTGGACCCGAAGGCCGATCAGCTGCTGGCGACGTCGAAGGACGGCATGACGATCGGATCGCCCACGGCGGTGGTCATGGACGGCCGCGACGCGATGCTCGCCATCGGCATGAACGGCGACCCGCTGCCTATCGAGCACGGATTCCCGGTGCGGATGGTCGTCCCCGGCCTGTACGGCTACGTCTCGGCCTGCAAGTGGATCATCGCCCTGTACCTGACCAGCTTCGCGGAGTTCGACGCCTACTGGGTGCCCCGGGGCTGGGCGCAGCAGGCGCCGATCAAGACCCAGTCCCGCATCGACGTGCCCCGGTCGCGCGGCGGGCTGCGGCCGGGCCCGGTCACGGTGGCCGGGGTGGCCTGGGCGCAGCACCGGGGGATATCGAAGGTCGAGGTGCGGGTCGACGACGGTCCGTGGGCGGTGGCGACGCTGGCCGACACGGTCTCGATCG
>DASXRA010000486.1:0-1533 GCA_036506855.1 Jatrophihabitantaceae bacterium | reverse complement strand
GTGCTCGTCCCGCCGATGGCCGGCGTGCTGTCGGCGCTCGGCATCGGGCTCGCCGACACGACGGCGATGCGCGAGCAGTCCGTCGAGCAGCCGCTGTGGACCGCCTCGCGGCTGACCGAGGTCGCCGACGCGTTGGAGGCGACCACGCGGGCCGAGCTGGCCGACCAAGGCGTCGAGCGGATACTCGTCGCCCGGCGGGCTCACCTGCGCTACGACGGCACCGACACGGCGGTGCCGGTGGAGCTCGCCGAGCCGCTCGCGATGACGGCCGCATTCGAAGAGCGGTACCGGCAGACCTACTCGTTCCTGCTCGACCGTCCGCTGATCGTCGAGGCCGTCGCGGTCGAGGCGACCGGCCTCAGCGAGCAGACCGACCTGCCGCCGCTGCCGCTCGCGAGCGGCTCGCCGGCCCACCAGGTGCGCCTCTACGCCGACGGAGCATGGCGCGACGCGATGCTGCGCGAGCGGGCGGCGTTGCCGCCGGGCGAGACCGTCACCGGCCCGGCCATCATCGCCGAGCCGGACTGCACGACGGTCGTCGACGACGGCTGGCGCGCGACGACCACGCCCCAGGGCCACCTGCTCATCGAGCGGATCCGTGCGCGCGGCGGCCCGGATGCCGGCACCGGCGCGGACCCGGTGCTGCTGGAGATCTTCAACAACCTGTTCATGTCGATCGCCGAGCAGATGGGCGTCGCGCTGGAGTCGACCGCGCAGTCGGTGAACATCAAGGAGCGCCTTGACTTCTCCTGCGCGCTGTTCGACCCGGACGGCAACCTGATCGCCAACGCGCCGCACATGCCGGTGCACCTGGGCTCGATGGGCACCAGCGTCAAGGAGGTGATCCGCCGGCGGGCAGGCACCATGCGCCCGGGCGAGGTCTACGCCGTGAACGATCCGTATCACGGCGGCACCCACTTGCCCGACGTCACGGTCGTCACCCCGGTGTTCGACGCGGCAGCGAAGATCCTGTTCTACGTCGCGTCCCGCGGCCATCACGCCGAGATCGGCGGCCTCACGCCGGGCTCGATGCCCGCCGCCAGCCGGGACGTGCACGAGGAGGGCGTGCTGTTCGACAACTGGCTGCTCGTCGCGGACGGGCGCCTGCGCGAGGCCGAGACGCGCCGGCTGCTGACCGAGGCGAAGTACCCCTCGCGCAACCCGGAGACGAACCTCGCGGACCTGCGCGCGCAGATCGCGGCCAACCAGCGGGGCGTCGCCGAGGTCGGCCGCATGATCGACCACTTCGGCCTGGACGTCGTGCAGGCCTACATGCGCCACGTCCAGGACAACGCCGAGGAGGCCGTCCGTCGAGTCATCGACGCACTGGACGACGGCTCGTACCGCTACGAGATGGACTGCGGCGCGGTGATCTCGGTGCGCATCCGGGTGGACCGCGGCGCGCGCACCGCCACGATCGACTTCACCGGGACGTCCCCGCAGCTCGACACGAACTTCAATGCGCCCTCGTCGGTGGCCACGGCCGCCGTGCTGTACGTGTTCCGGACGCTGGTCGCCGACGACATCCCGCTC
>DASXRA010000485.1:0-2090 GCA_036506855.1 Jatrophihabitantaceae bacterium | reverse complement strand
CGTGCTCGACGGCGGGATCACGCTGCGCGCGGCTCTCTGATCGCGCCGCTCTCTATCCCGCCGCTGCCTGACCACGCGCTCCGTGCCCGTGCCGCTCTTGACCTCTTCGGTCGCCCGGGCAGCTCCTATGCGCAGTCGCGGCAGAGGTACTGCCCGTTGCGCTCGCGCGCCAACCGGCTGCGGTGATGCACCAGGAAGCATCGCGAGCAGGTGAACTCGTCGTCCTGCTTGGGCAGTACCCGCACGGTGAGCTCTTCACCGGACAGGTTGGACAGATCGGCCCCCGGCAGTTCGAGCGACTCGTTCAGCTCAGTCTCGTCGATGTCTATGGTTCCGGACTGCGCCTCTGCTCGGCGCGCCTTCAGTTCTTCGAGCGAGTCTTCGCTCAGCTCGTCGACGTCTCCACGTCGCGGGGCGTCGTAATCGGTGGCCATCGGCCTTCAACTCCTCGATCGGCTCGCCGCTGGATTGTGCTCACTGAGGTCTACGCATCTGTGTCGATCACAGCTCATGCTCAGCCGCTGCGGTGCCAGCTTCTCTGCTGGCGCGGGGTGCAACGTTCGAGCGCTCGGATTTGTGCCCGAAAGCCCTCCCATTTCATTACCCACTTCCCGGCCCGCAACCCCGACTGCAACCGGCGCGCGGAACGGTACCGCGTTTGACCGTCCGCGCAACGGCTAGGCACGCCTACTCATTCCCACTTCCCTGACGGGATACGCTTTCAGTTCACATCTGTCGTACCGGGCGAGGCCGCAAGGTGCTCGCCCGCACGCCATATCTCAGGATCCGGGAGAGCTGACGATGGACCGGCCATCCGCGCGGCGACCGTTGCCCGCGTTGGCCTTCCTGCTCGCGTTGTCGCTGCTCACGGCGCTCGTGTGGTGGCGGGTGATCCACCGCGCCGACAGCGGCCACCACGAGGCGAAGCAGACCTGTCCGACCCCGTCGGCCACCGTCGTGCCGGCGTCCAGCGCCGTGACGGTGCACGTGCTCAACTCGACCGATCGCAACAACCTTGCGCGAAATGTCGCAAGTACGCTCGGCCACGACGGTTTCAAGGTCGCCGACGTCGGCAACGACCCCAACCTCGTCACGGGCGTGGCCGAGATCCGCTACGGCACCAAGGGCGGCGCGGCGGCCAAGCTTCTGTCTTTCTACCTGCCCGGCGCGACGCTCGTCGCCAGGCAGAGCAGCGACAGCGAAGTCGAGATCTCGCTGGGCGCGAAATTCAAGTCCGTGGCAACCACCACGCAGGCGAAGAAGACGATGGCCGACCAACACATCAAACAGCTTCCGGCCAAAGCCAAGCCGCTCGTGGTGACGCCGACCCCAGCGGCGTCCGGCTGCTGAGCCAGCCGCCGCTACGTCACCCGGTCGGCGCCGAGTTCTTCGAGCAGGCTGAAGAAGTCCGCGGCGACGTGCGCTCCCGCGACTGCGGTCATCGTGCCGGTCGGTGCTCGTCCGCGCAGCCCGGTAACGGCGCAACCAGCTTCGCTGGCGATCAGCACTCCGGCCGACCAGTCCCAAGGATTGAGCCCGACCTCGAAATAGGCGTCGAGGCGTCCGGCCGCCGTGGCGCAGAGGTCGAGCGCGGCCGAGCCGGCGCGCCGGATGTCGGCGATTCGCGGCAGTAGCTGCGCCACGACTGCCCCCTGCCGGGCGCGGACCGCTCCGTCGTATGCGAAGCCGGTGCCGACGACGGCGCGGTCGAGCGAGATGTCGCGCGGGCCGGCCAGACGCTCGTCACCGACGAACGCCCCGCTGCCCAGCGCCGCGCGGAAGACCTCGCCCGATACAGGGTTGTGCACGCAGGCGGCTACGACCTGCCCGTCGACCTCGGCCGCGATCGACACGGCGTACTGCGGCAGGTCGAGGACGAAATTCACGGTGCCGTCGATCGGGTCGACCAGCCAGCGAACGCCACTGCGCCCGGCGTGCCCGCCACCCTCCTCGCCGAGAATCGCGTCCTGCGGGCGCCGCGTCGAGAGCTGGTCGCGGATGTACGCCTCTGCCCGCCGGTCGACATCGGTGACCATGTCGGTCGGCGTCGACTTCGTATCGACGGCGAACCGCTTATGGCGCTGCGTCCG
>DASXRA010000484.1:0-2181 GCA_036506855.1 Jatrophihabitantaceae bacterium | reverse complement strand
GGCGATCGCCTGCCGTCCGGCCGGGTCGAGCAGACCGCGTGCGGTGAGGTGGCGCTCCAGCCGGTCGATCGGGTCGCGGGCCAGCCAGTACGCCACTTCGTCCTGGCTGCGATAGCGAGTCGCATCGTCGGCGTTGGTGTGCGCTTCGATGCGGTAGGTCAGCGCCTCGATCAGCGCAGGCCCCTCGCCGCGCCGTGCTGCCTCGACTGCGTCGCGCACCGCGCTGAAGACCATCGCCGGGTCGTTGCCGTCGATCAACTGGGACGGCACGCCGTAGCCGATTCCCTTGTGCGCAAGGGACGGCGCCGCACTCTGCTTGGCGAGCGGCACGCTGATCGCGTAACCGTTGTTCTGGACGACGAACACGACGGGTGCCTGCCATACCGCGGCGAAGTTGAGGGCCTCGTGCGCGTCGCCCTCGCTCGTCGCGCCGTCGCCGAGCAGCACGAGCGCGACCGTGTTCTCGCCCTTGAGCCGCGCCGCGTGGGCGACGCCGACCGCATGCAACGTGTTCGTCGCGAGCGGCGTGCACTGCGGGCCGACCCGGTGCTCGTACGGGTCGTATCCGCAATGCTGGTCACCGCGCAGCAGGCCGAGCGTCTCGACCGGGTCGACGCCTCGACCCACGAGCGCCACCGAGTCGCGGTAGGTCGGGAACAGCCAGTCCTGGGCCTGCAGCGCCGCGACCACGCCTACCTGGCACGCCTCCTGCCCGCGGCTCGATGGGTAGACGGCCAGCCGGCCCTGCTTGGTGAGCGCCGTGGCCTGGGTGTCGAAACGGCGGCCGATCACCATCCGCCGGTAGAGGTCGAGCAGGACCTCGCTGCCCGGCAGGGTCGCGTCCTCGTCGGCTTCGCCGGACAACCCCAGCATGCGCAACGGGGTTTGCGTCGGAAGCAGGTCGCGTTTGGTCAGGTCCGGATGCGGGACTGCGACAGCGGACATGCCCCGATTGTCAGACCGTACGAGCCAATCTTCCAGAATCGAGACGCCATTCGAGACAGATGGCCGAATCCGCGCTAGCATTCGGCCACATGACCGGATGGACGGCCGATTCGCGGCCGGAAACTGGACGATCGGCACCGGCCGTCGATGAGACCGACCGTCGCATCATCGCGGCCCTGCGTACGGACGGCCGGATGTCGATCCGCGCCCTGGCCGAGAATCTGCACATCTCCCGGGCCGGCGCGTACGCGCGCGTCGAACGATTGCAGCGCGACGGCGTGATCACGGGTTTCACGGCGGTCGTCGACCCCGAGCGGTATGGCTTCGACATATCCGCATACGTCCACTTGAAGATCAGTCAGCATTCGTGGAAAGCCGTCCGCCGCCGCATCTCCGAGATCCCCGAGGTGTGGCACGGCGCGCTCGTGTCCGGCGAGAACGACCTGGTGCTGCTCGTCCGGACTCACGACGCGGCGAGCCTGCGCGATCTCGTGCTCAACCGATTCCAGGCTATGCCGGACGTCCTGTCGACACAGACCGTGTTCATTCTCGACGAGATGCAACGGGCGCTATAAACCACGGCGGGGGGTGAGAATGACTCATGGCCCGCACCGGACAGGGCGACGACGACGCACAGTTGATCCCTCCCGTCGCGGCGACCGATCTGACTTACGGTGACGACGACATGCTCGCGCTCGGCGACGAGCGCACCCTTCCGCCGTGGTCGATCGTTGCGGGCATCTTCGTGCTGCTCGCGCTCGTGATCGGCCTGGTCGCACTCAAGCGGGATGGCCGCCACGCGACGGGCCAGCCGTCCGGGGTTCCCTCCGGGACGCCGATCGAGTCGCAGCAGGTACAGCCGATCGGCATGCCGATCGACCTGGGCCAGACCTCGGCAGTCAGTGTCGAGCTCGCGGCTGGACGGCTGTTCGTGGTCAGCACCGATCCCTGGCAGCTCTGTCAGATAGACGCCAAGACCGGCCTACTCAAGCGGCAAGTGCCCGCACCGCTGGGCTCCGAGCATCTCGTCGCGGACCCCGCGGGTCGGCTCCTGTGGGTGGTCGCCGGGGCCCGCGTATTCGCCTATGACGCCGCTACGCTCGCCCCCCTCGGCAGGCTGGAGATTTCCCGCGACGTGGTCGCCGCCGCGACGCTCGACGGTCGGCTGTTCCTGGATACCGACCACGGGATCTACATGGCCCGGCCGCGAGACTCGGTGCCGACGTCGCTTGGCTA
>DASXRA010000483.1:0-5916 GCA_036506855.1 Jatrophihabitantaceae bacterium | reverse complement strand
CCGGCAGGAGAACGAGCGGGCCGGCCACGGCGACCGCCGCGACGGCAACCCGCCAGGCCGCGAAGACCGCAAGGCGCGCGATTGCCGCGCCGAGCAGCAGCACGACGAGCAAGGTGCAGGGCATCAGCCATTTCTGCGCGTCCCGCAGCAGGCCACCTCCTGGCACGGTCCGCACAATCAACCGCATCACCGCCGACAGTCCCGGCACCGACGCCGCAGCCGCGATCGCGAACCCCGCGGCCGCGCAGGCGGCCAGTCGAACCGCTGTCGTGCCGCCGAGTATGCGGACGAGGCGCGGCCAGCCGATGACCGCAGCCGGCGCGATCACCGCCAAGCCGACGAACGCCAGCGGCCCGCTGCGACTGTCCGGCACGACATCCGCGTCCCAGATGCCGCCCGTTCCGAGCAGCGAGACCACGGCACCGCCCGCATGCTCGGACCGCGCCGCGAACGCCGCGACGCCGCCGGGGTCGCTGGTCGCCTGCGCCGAGCCGACGACGGACGGCAGCACCCACGGCAGTTGCAGCGCGAGCAAACCGGCGCCGGTGGCGAACCATCGGCGTCTGGCGTCGCCGTTGGCCGGGAACGCGACGACCGCGCCGACGACTGCCGCGATCACGCCGCCGGTCGGCGTGATCGACGCTGCCCCCACCCACAGCAGCAGCGGCCATGGCCGACCGTCGCCATCGCGCAGCCGGGCCGCGTAGCGGACGATCCACGGCAGCGCGCCGTACGCCCACAGCAGCGCCCACTGACCGAGCGCCAGGCGTTCGATCACGAACGGATTCCAGATCGCCAACCCGCACGCGGCCAGTGCTCCGAGCATGCGGTCGTGGCCGACGAGCCGCGCGGCTCCGAGTCCCGCGGCGAGCAGCGGGACGACCAACGCGACCCGGCCGACGACCGCACCGTCGGCGACCTTGCTCAACAGCGCGACCACCGCGTCAACCGGGGCTGCGCGCGGCGCAGACGACCCCAACCCGATGGACGCCCACGACAGCGGCTGGCGCGGAGTGAACACCATGTCGTGCCCGAGCCCGTAGCCGCCCAGACGCTGCGGCCACAGCAGGAACACCGCCAGCGTCGCTGACCACGCGACCGGCAAGATGCCGCGAACGCGCGCCGACATCTCGACCGGTGTCGCTCTCGTCGTGGGCTCCCTCGGCGGGCGGGCTAGCCTGTGCCGTCAGGAGAGTAGTCGCTGCCGCCTCGCGGGAAGGGCATTCTTGACCGATTCGACGGACATCGGTCTGCGGGACGAGGGTGGCCTCGTCGGTCCCGCGGGATCCGCGACGGCGGTCACGGTTGCGGGGTTCGCCTCGAACGTTCTCGGCTACCTGGTCCTACTGCTGGCAGTGCACCTGCTTGCCTCGTCGAGTTACGGGCAGCTGGTGGTGCTGCTCAACGTGCTGCTCGTCGGCACCGTGCCGTCATTCGCGGTGCAGACCGTCACCGCCCGCCGTGTCGCGACGGGCGACACCGCAGGCATGAAGCAGGCGACGCTCGTCGTGGCGCTCACGGCCAGCGTGCTGCTCGCGGTGCTCAGCCCGGCGCTGACCGCATTCCTGCACCTGTCCAGCGACGTCGACCTGCTGCTCGTCGCAGGGTCGTTGCCGGCGGTCACGGCGATGGGCATGTTCCAAGGCGTCCTGCAGGGTGAGCGGCGCTTCGCCGCGCTCGGCGTGGTGCTCACTGCCGCGGCGCTCGGACGGTCGGCGTGCGGCCTGCTCGGGTTGCTCATCGCGCGCGACGCGACCGGCGCGGTGCTCGCCATCCTGGTGGGCATGACGGCGTGCGCCTGCGTCGTCGGCGTCCCGCTCCGCGGTGCCGTCGAGGACGGCCCGGCAAGTGGCCCACTGCGCGAGGTCGGCCACGCACTGCATGCGCACGGCGCGTTCTGGTTCCTGTCCACCCTGGACGTGCTGCTCGCGCGGCACGTCCTGTCGAGCCATCTGGCCGCGGTGTACGCGACGGGGTCGGTCGTCACCCGCGGAGCGATCTGGCTGCCGCAGTCGGTGGCCACGCTCGTGTTTCCGCGGCTGACGGATTCCGCGCGGCACAAGCAGATGCTGCGTCGCGCAGTCGTCATCGTGGCCGGAGTCGGAGCCGTCGTGACCCTGGGCGTGGCCGCCCTGCCCACGCTGGTCAGTCGGGTCGTCGGCGGCGGGCGCTACCCCGAGCTCGTACCTTCCGCCTGGTTGTTCGCCATGCTCGGCGCGAGCCTCGCCCTGCTGCAGCTGGGCATGGTTGCCGGGCTGGCGCTGCGCCGGACTCGCCAGACGGCGCCGATCTGGGCCGCGATCGTGGCCGACACCGTCCTGGTGCTGGCCAGCGGTTCGGGCGCGACGGTGGGCCGGGTGGTGGCCACCGTCGCGGTGATCACGGCCGTCGCAACGGTCGGCTCCGTGTTGATCGGGACGGGCTGGCTGGCCCGGCCCGCGCGACCCGATCAGCTGGCTGAACCCTCCGGCCAGGTGCCCGCCACGTAGGCGGCGTCGAGTCCGTCCGGGCCGAGCTCGCCGCCCAGGCCGGCGGGTACCGGGTACACGTCGCGCTTGACCCAGTTGTCGAGCGCCGCCAGCAGACCACTGCGCTGCTGGTCGGTGAAGTTGCAGTGCCCCGCCCCGTACGGCGCGCCGCTCGACTCGTCGTATGTCGTGGGCGGCGCGATGTAGAGCTGGACGAGCTTGCCGCTGGCCTTGTGCGCCTGCACCCGCCCGGCGAAGACGTGCTCGTTCTGCACGAGCACCAACGGGTCGGCCTCGGTGTGCATCGTGATCGTCGGAGCGGTGAGCGCGCCGGTCGTGTCGCCGAGCTTCGCGAACGCGTCCCGCGCTGTCTGATCTGCGCTGACCCGCGGCACCGATTCGAGCTTGCTCACCAGCGCAGTGACGTCGCCGCCTGCCGTCGAGATCGCGCTCGCCTCGTTCGTGTCGACGCGCGCCGCGTAGTCGGCGCCGGTGTTCTGGGACGGGTCGCCGCCTACGTGCTGCTCGACGTCGTACCGGCCGATCGTGCCGTAGCCGAGTGCGGTGAGCACCGACTCGACCCTGGCCTTCACCTGGGACGTGACATCGTGCCCGTCATAAGTGTGCGTCTGGCTCGGTCCGTCGACGAGCGCGGAGATGAACAGCACCTTCGCCGTGCCGCCGCCCGCTACGTCGGCCGCCGCGCTCTCGATGGCCTTGTCCGCGTGCTCCCAGTTCGCGCTCGCGTCGTCCGCGCTGGCGTAGCCGGTGAGCTTGAGTTCAGGGTCGATCAGCGCCTTCACCGCGTAGGCCACGTCCAGGGCGAGGTCGAGGTTGAGGTTCGGACCACCGAGGACGCCGCACATCGGCGCCGCGCCGTCGACCCACTGCGGGTCCTTCTCGGCGAGAACCTCGGTGATCAGGCCGCCCAGCGAGTCACCCCAGACGTAGGTGCGCTGCGGCTTGCCGACAAGCTGGACGAACTTGTCGTGCAGATCCTGGCCCGCTTTGACGCCGTCGGCGACGGCCCAGCCGTTGGACTTGTAGGCCGAACCGGCCAAGGCGTACCCGGCGTGCAGCAGCTGCTGGCTGAGCGGATCGCTGCCCGTGCCGTCGCTGTCGGTGGAACTCACCTGCGCATTCGTGCTCGGCATCTCGAAGTCGGGCGGTGCAGGCACGGCGAACCGGTAGCCGTGCGAGTACAGCAGCAGCGTGCCGTTCCACTGGGTCGGAACCTTGATCGAGTACGCCGCGCCGTCGATCTCGCCCGAGCACTGCTGGCCGCAATTCTTGAACGGCACGTTCGTGCTGGTCGCCTGGACGCTTCGCTCGCGATCCGTCAGCGGAGTCGAGGTATGCGCGCACGCCGATAAGACCATGACGGCGGCAAACGCTGGAACGAGGACGAGGCGACGGCGGCTGGTCCGGGACATGCGTGCATCCTGCCCCACACGGCGCGCTCACAGTAGTGAATCGGGCCGCGGGTACCGAGCCGGCAGCGCGCGGCCGGGTAGGCTCGCGGCGCCTTCGAGGGAAGGACCCGTCGCATGCGCACCGAATACACCGACTTTGCCGCGGTGTGGATGCGCGCCGAGACGATTCCCGGATGGCTGACCCCGGCGCAAGCTCGCGTGCTGTGGGACGCGGCGAGCAATGCCGAGCCGCGCAGCCTCATCGTCGAGATCGGCAGCCACCAGGGCCGATCGACAGTCGTCTTGGCCGCGGCCGCCCTCGCCGCCGGCGCGACGGTCGTGGCGATCGACCCGTTCGTCGACGGCCCGATGTTCGGCGGGGCGGCGACTCGTGACAAGTTCGAGGCGAACGTCGAGGCAGCGGGCCTGCGTGATGCCGTGCGACTAATTGCCGAACACAGCACCGCGATCCGTCCCGGTTGGGACAAACCGATCGGAGTCCTTTACATAGACGGCAAGCATGACTACTGGACGGTCAGCGACGACCTGCGGTGGGCAGTACACGTCGCCGACGGCGGGCAGGTGCTCGTGCATGACGCCTACTCGTCGGTCGGGGTGACGCTGGCCCTGCTCCGGCACGTTCTCGCCGGGCGCTCGCTGCGCTACCTCGGCCGGACGGCCTCGCTGGCACGGTTCGAGGTCGCGCGCCCAGCGCTGTCCGATCGCCTTCGCATGCTGCGCGAGTTGCCGTGGTGGCTGCGCAACGTCGCCGTCAAGATCGTGCTGCGGATCGGTCGGCTCTTCGGGCACAACACGACGCCCGATCCGTACTAACCACTCAGATCTGCGTCTGCACGCTCTGCGACTCGATCGCCTCGTCGCTGGACGCGATCGTCGGCGCGGTCCGCCGGCGCCCGAGCATCAAACCGCCAGCGACGAGGAGCAGGCCTACGACCAGCGCGGCCAATGGAATCCACCATCGCAGGA
This sequence comes from Jatrophihabitantaceae bacterium, assembly GCA_036506855.1. GTDB lineage: Bacteria > Actinomycetota > Actinomycetes > Mycobacteriales > Jatrophihabitantaceae > DASXRA01. The sequence continues at coordinate 1,049 of DASXRA010000483.1, read as the reverse complement.
CGTGGACCTTGTTCAGCTGCGACTTCGCGTAGGAGACCTGCTCGCCGACGGTCTTGTCGTTGAACGTCAACGTCCCGGCGAACACGGCGACGCCGTTCGCGGTGATCTTCTCGGTGACCTTGTCCTCGCCCTTGACGATCACACCGGTCGTCGGCTCGACCCAGACCGTGGTGATGTCGACGTAGCTGCCTGGCACGGCCTTCTGGATCGTGATCGGCGAAACCGGCAGCGTCTGCTGGAATCGGTAGACAGTCAGCCCGCGCAGCTTCTCCGAACCCTGGTACTGGATCGGGTACGCCTTGCCGATGACGGTGTTGAAGAACGGGTAGCTCTTCTTCTTCGTGTCGATCGGGAACGTGTAGTCGAGGCCCTGGTGGACGATCGCCGCGTTGCCGTCGACGTTCGCCTTGAACCGCGCACCGTCGCTCACCGGCAGCGCGGTCTTGCGGTCGAAGGCGATCCGATCAGTCGACTTCTCGACGAAGCCGGGGTCGGTGGCGGGTGCGCATCCGAGCGCGTCGGTGGCCGTCCCCTGCGCGACGAGGCAGAGCGTCTCGTCATAGACGGCGGTAGATCCGGTTCCGGCGGACTTGTCACCGCGGAGCGTGCGCGTCGCGACGATGGGGACCTGCTTGACCGTCTGCAGCGCGGGGACGAACAGCGCGATGTCGCCCTCGGCAACCGTCGTCGTGTTCACGTCGAGGGGCACCTTGACGAGTGCGGGCGCGGCGACCCACTTGACCAGACCGCCGGCGAGCACCAGCACGACACCTGTCGCTACCAGAGCGATGCTCGATCGCTTGGCCATCACAGCCTGCTCAGCCGGCCCGGTGAAGGGCGATCGGCCGCCCCTTCACCGGGGCGTAGACAACGGTTCGCCGAATCATCAGGGGGCCGCCCTTTCCTGCGAGACGAGATTCACTCACCAAATCGATGACGTAAAGCTAGCAGCGCGAGGCGTCACAGCCTCGTTACTTGACGTGACGGAGCCTAGTGAGCGTGTGCGCGGTAGATCAGGGACCAAAGTCCCGGCATCCCCGAACCGCCCC
>DASXRA010000482.1:0-5000 GCA_036506855.1 Jatrophihabitantaceae bacterium | reverse complement strand
ACCGGAATCGTCGCGTTCCCGCTCGCGGACGGCGCCGCGCTCGATGAGCTAGATGATCCGGAGGGCACTGACGGCGTAGTGCCCGTGCCGCCCTTGGTCGTCGTCGACGTGCACCCAGCGACGAGCGCCGAGCACGCAACGAAGGCAACTGCGACGGCGAATGACTTGCGCAAGGCCGTACCTTCCTGTGCTTCGCGTGAGTGCGGCGAAACTACCGCGATTGCGTCAAGACCGCAGGAGCAAGGCAACCCTGCGCACGGCGTGCCGGAATAGCACCGAACCGAAGATGTGGGTCAATGGCGGCTGTCGTCCAGCTTTGGAGGTCACCAATGACCGCAGCGATGCGGCAGCGTCTCGGTGCCGAGTTCCTCGGCACGTTCGTGCTGGTGTTCGCCGGGTGCGACACGGCGGTGCTCGACGCGGGCAACAAGGGCGTCGACCTGCTGGGCGTCGCGGTCGCGTTCGGCGTCGCGTGCTGGTCATGGCGTACGCGTTCGGCGCGGTCTCCGGCGGGCACTTCAACCCGGCCGTCACGATCGGCCTCGCGGTCGCCAGACGGTTCCCGTGGTCAGACGTGCTCGCCTACGTCATCACGCAGGTCGTGGCCGCGATCGTCGCGGCATCGGTGCTGTTCGGTGTGGCGTCGGGGCAGGACGGCTTCTCCGCGCACAAGTCCGGATTCGCCGCGAACGGCTACGGCAGCCACTCGCCCGCCGGCTACAACCTCGGCGCCGGACTGCTCGTCGAGATCGTGCTCACGGCCGTCTTCCTGTACGTGATCATCGGCGTCACCGATGCACGGGCGCCGGCCGGGTTCGCACCGCTCGCGATCGGGCTGTCGCTGACGATCATCCACCTGGTGAGCATCCCGGTGACGAACACGTCGGTGAACCCGGCTCGGTCCACCGGGCCGGCCCTGTACGCGGGCGGCTGGGCGATGGGCCAGCTGTGGTTGTTCTGGCTCGCACCCCTCGTCGGCGCGGCCATCGCGGGAACGACGTACCACTCGATCGTCGGCGGGCGGGCCAAGGCTGCCGCCTGAGGACCGGCTACTTGATCACCGACGCCAGGGCGATGACGTCGCCGGGCGCGGGCATGAGCGGCGTGAACGGCTCGCCGTAGTCGCTGAACGTCAAAGCGCCGCCGCCCTGGCTGGCGGGCGCCTCGACCCTGAGCAGCAGCGGCGCACCGTGCGCGGCGACGTAGACCTTGCTCTGGTCGGACTGGTCGATGAACGCGACGGCAGCGGCACCGCTCACCGTGGCGGTGCCGGCTTTCATGAACGGTCCCGAGCTCGTCGAGCTCTGCGAGAACGACGCGACGAACTTGTCCTTGTCGACGTAGTCGGCGAGCTGGGCGAAGTCGCCGCCGGTACTCGGCACCATCACCCAGTGGCCGGCCAACGTCGCAGCCGCCTTGTCGATATCGGGACGGTCACCGATCGCGGCCTTCCAGGTCTTCGCGGACGCCTTGACATAGATCGTGCCGGCCTTGCCGGACAGGTCGAAACGCTGGCCGCCCGCGCTGAAGTACCCCGAGCCGCCTTGGGTGCCGAAGTGGATGTCGAGTGCGTAGCTGGTGCCTTTGTCCTTGCCGGTGCCGATGACCCGGAAGCTGTCGGCCGCCTTGACGGCCGCGAACACGTCGGCCGTGAGGTTCTTCGTGTCCATCGTCGCGTTGTCACCGGACGCCGGTGCACTGGTGGACGGCGACTGTCTCGTCGCGCTCGACGTGCATCCGGCGAGCGTCAGCAACCCGATGACGATCGCCGCACTCCAGGACTTGCGCATACCGGAATCCAAACCTAGACGGTGCGATCGTGACGGACGACCGTAACGGAACCGCAGCCGCGTTTCTACCCAGAGGTCGGACGTCTGGCGAACGTTCGCACGCTGGGCCGGCCCTGCCCGCCGTCGACCACGACGTTCGTGCCGGTGACCCACGCGGCGCGGTCACTGAGCAGGAACGCGACGACGTCGGCGACCTCTCCGGTGCTGCCCAGCCGGCCCCACGGGAACTCGGCGGCGACCCATCGGGCGAACTCGTCGGCGTGTTCGCGGCGGAACTCGTCCCAGCCGCCCTCGATCAACGATCCGGGACTGACCGCGTTGACCCGGATGGACTGCGACGCGAGCTCGTGTGCGAGGTTCACCGCCAGGCTCACCTCGGCGGCCTTGGCCGTGGCGTAGGACGTGCGAGGTGTCGGGCGCAGGCCGCTCACCGACGCGATAACCACCGCCGAGCCACCCCCGGCAGCGACCAGGTGCGGCACCGCGGCGCTGATCAGCGTGGCAGCGTGGCCGACGTTGAGCGCCAGCGTGTCTGCGATGTGCTGCGCGACGTCCTCGGGCGGCGTACCGAGTACATCGCCGCCGGCCGCGCCGCCCGCGTTGGCGACGACGTGGTCGAGCCCGCCCAACTCCGACGCGGCCGAGTCGACGGCGGCGTGCAGCGCGGACGGTTCGGTGACGTCCGCGCGCCTCGTCACGACGATCCCGCCGTGGGCCGCAACCTCGTCGCGCGCGGCTGCCAGCCGCTCGGCCCCTCGCGCGACGAGCGCGACGTGCGTGCCCTCCTCGGCGAGCCGGTGCGCGATCGCCAGGCCGAGTCCGTCGCTGGCGCCGGTGACCAGGGCGCGGGCGCCGGACAGGTGCAGGTCCACCCGCTCAGCCCTCGGGCGGCGTGAACGACGACGTCCGCGACAAGCCGGCCGCCCGGCCCTTGGCCGCGACGACCAGCGCCATCTTGCGCGAGGCCTCGTCGATCATCTCGTCGCCGAGCATCGCGGAGCCCTTCTTGCCGCCTGCCTCTGAGGTCGCCCACTCGTAGGCGTCGAGGATGAGCTCGGCGTGGTCGTAGTCGTCCTGGGACGGCGCGTACACCTCGTTGGCCGCGTCGACCTGGCCCGGGTGCAGCACCCACTTGCCGTCGAAGCCGAGGGCGGCGGACCGTCGCGCGACGCGGCGGAACCCTTCGACGTCACGGATCTGCAGGTACGGCCCGTCGATGGCCTGCTTGCCGTTCGCGCGGGCGGCCATCAGGATCGACATCAGGATGTGGTGGTAGGCGTCGCCGACGTCGTAGCCGGGCGGTTGTTCGCCCACCACGAGCGACTTCATGTTGATCGACGCCATGAAGTCGGCCGGTCCGAAGATGATCGTCTCGACGCGCGGCGACGCCTGCGCGATCTCGTTGACGGCGAGCAGGCCCTGCGCGTTCTCGATCTGCGCCTCGATGCCGATCCGCCCGACGTCGAAGCCCATCGTCTTCTCGATCTGGGTGAGCGTGATGTCGAGCCACTGCACCTGCGCGGCGCTCTGCACCTTCGGCAACATGATGCAGTCGAGATTCGGCCCGGCGCCCTCGACGACCTCGACGACGTCGCGGTACGTCCAGTGCGTGGTCAGGTCGTTGACGCGCACGACGCGGATCTTGTCGCCCCAGCCACCCTCGTTCAGCGCCGCCACGATGTTCTTGCGCGCCTCGGGCTTGGCCAGCGGGGCGACGGCGTCCTCGAGATCGAGGAAGACCTGGTCGGCAGGAAGGCCCTTGGCCTTCTCCAGGAAGCGCGGGTTGCTTCCCGGCACAGCCAGGCAGGAACGGCGCGGCCGAAGCGATTGACTCAGCATTCGGACCTCCTTCCCGCCCAGCGGACGGGTCGTCGGCCCGAGCGCGCCTCCGGCGCGCGCTTTCGATTCGCTCCGCAAGCGTCGCTCATAAGCACGGAGGATGCCACCTGCGCGGCGGCCGGGCACGCAACGGTTCGCGGCATCACAGCAATTCGCGGCAGCACAGCAAGCGGCGCCGGCGACCCCCCGAGTCACCGGCGCCGTCGCCGTTCGTTACTGGGCTACCACCTGGTCGATGAAGCCCTGCCCGGCCGGTGAGCCGAACCCGGTCGTCATGTCGTACCCGGTCGTCGTCGCGAAGCCCGCGACGGCGTCGGGCGTGACCGGTGCGCCCGGCGTGATGTCCCAGATCTGGTTGGACGCCAGGGTGGCGGACGGCTGCGGGCCGTACGTCTGCGGGACGATGTCGCGGAACGCGGCCGACTTGTCGAAGCTCGGCGAGTAGATCGCCTTGTTCAGGTCACCGATCGGGCCTTTGCCGGCGTCCTTGCGTGCCTCGTTGGCAAGCGCGACCACTGCGGCAACCTGCGGCGAGGACGCGGACGTGCCACCGAACAAGACCCAGCTCGGCGGGCCGGCAGCACCCGGGAAGTAGGACCGGTAGGTGAGCGCCCCGCCGTTGATGGCCATGTTCCAGGCCAGATCCGGCGTGCCGCGGTGGTCTCCGACGACTGACGCCACGCTGTCCTGGAAGGCCGGCCGCGGGTACACGGTCGACGGGCCGCCGCCGGTGACCAGCCCGAAGCCGGGCTCCTGGCCGACCGCCTCGGTGTTGCCGCCGGCCGTCCAGTCCCACCACGCCGGCGTGCGCGAGCCGTTGGCCGCGATGGGCACGTCCGGGCCGGTCGGGTGCCACGTCCAGTCGATCTGGCGCTGCGTGCCGCCGACCGAGGTGACGTAAGGAGACGAGGTCGGGTACGACGTCTGCGGGTCTGGCGAGACCGTCCCCTGCAGGTGCGAGCGCTCTACGCCGGTCGAGCCGTTGTCGCCCGAGGACGCGAAGAACGTGTCGCCCTTGGCGATGCCCCGCTTGAACGTCTCGTCGTACTTGGCGAACTGCTGCGCCGCCGACGTACCGGCGAAGGCCGACTCGCTGGTGCCGAACGACATCGAGAAGACGGTGCCGGACGGGTACTTGTTGATCGCCCAGTCGATCGCGCTCATCGCGGCCGGGAGCCCCGCCACGCCCTGCGTCTCGGCGGTGTTCGTCGCCAGCAGGACGATGTGCGCCTTGGGAGCCATGGCGAAGGACCACTGCACGTCCAGGTTGGCCTCACCGGCCCATCCCGCCGCCGAGCTCGGGCCGTTCTGGCCGGCGCCCTGGCCGGTCGCCGTGCCGTCGCCGTTCTCGAAGCCGGGCTTGCCGTTCGG
>DASXRA010000481.1:0-8663 GCA_036506855.1 Jatrophihabitantaceae bacterium | reverse complement strand
GCCGAAGAACGCCTGCGCCATGTGGTCGAGAGTGCCCTTGAGATGGGCCATGGTGATGCCCTCGTCGACCACGAGGCCTTCGACCTGGTGGAACACCGGGCTGTGCGTCGCGTCGAGCTCGTCGGTGCGGAACGTCTTGCCGGGGCAGATCACGTAGATCGGAGGCTCGCGTTCGAGCATCGCTCGCGCCTGCACCGGTGACGTGTGCGGTCGCAGCACGAGGCCCGAGTCGGGTGGCGCTACGTAGAACGTGTCGAGCAGGGTGCGCGCCGGGTGATCCGGCCCGATGTTGAGCGCGTCGAAGCTGAGCCACTCGGTCTCGATCTCGGGACCCTCGGCGACCTCGTAGCCCATCGCGGTGAAGACGTCGCTGATCAGTTCCTGCAGCGTCGTCAGCGGGTGACGTGCGCCGTCGAGCCGGCGGTCCCAGGGCAGCGTGACGTCGACGGTCTCGTCGACGAGCACCCGAGCGTCACGTTCGATTTCGAGCTGCGCCTGGCGGCCCTCGAGCGCCGCCCGCACCTGCGCCCGCGCCTCGCCGACTCGCCGGCCTGCCGCCGCCTTGGCAGCCGGCGGCAGGGTGCCGATCTCGCGGTTGGCCAGTGCGAGCGGTGAGCGGTCACCGGCGTGCGCGAGCCGCGCTGCCTTGAGCTCGTCGAGATCCGCCGCCTTGGCGATGGCGCGCAGCGCGTCGTCGACGCTCGCCTGCAGCGCGTCCGGCTGCAGTGCGTGCGGCTCGACCGGGTCGTAACTCATGCGGGTCCTCATCGACGAGCGGGCTGGCGGGACGAGTCTAGGAGCCGGTACGAACCCGCCCGCACCCAATAACCCCGGGGCCGCCGCGCGTTGCGCAGCGGCCCCGATCGTGACGTGCTCAGGCCTCGGACTTGACTTCCTCCATCGGGGAGTCCATGCCACCGTTCTGCGCCGCCCTGGCCGCCGCGCGTGCGGCAACTCTGGCAGCAACCTCTTCGTAGGCCTTCGCGGCCAACTCGGGGTCGATCGGCGCGCTGTCGACTTTCGACTGCGGGTTCAGCTTCTCGATGTACGCGTCGAGCTCGGGCCCGGACTCCCACGACGTGATCAGGCAGTACCGCGGCTCGTCGCCCGGGTGCCACACCGCGTGCCACAGCCGCTGCGTGTCGATGATGACCTGCGCGCCGGCCGGCAGCGGGATGCGCGTCTCGGTGGACGGGTCGTCCTTGTCCTCACGCAGCACCATGACCGAGTCCGGGTTGTCGGTGAGGTTGAAGAAGCCGCGCACGACCCAGCCGGTGCCCTCAGGGTTGAGGCGGTTGTTGTCGTCGCGGTGGAGGTTGTAGACGGCCTCGGCGTAGGTGTTCGGCTGCAGCTCGATGACCCGGCAGCGGCCGACGTTGGCGCCGGGCTCCTGAGCCCGGGCGGTCAGCCGCGGCGCCTTGTCGACGTTCGCCTGTACCCAGACGCCGTCCTTGTCGGTCTTCGGCGGGGTGTGGTTCCAGAAGCCGTTGCATTCCATGTCGCCGTACGCGCTGGCGAGCGGAGCGAAGCGGGTGTCGCCGGACGACTTCCAGTCGACGTATTCGATGTCCAGCCACTCGGCTGGATCCTGTGCCTGGTCGTAGGAGTCGAGGACGACGTAGCCGGACTGCTCGAAGGCCGGCAGCTTGATGTAGCTCATGGTGCGCAAAGCGCCCCTTTCGGGAGTGGGACATCGGAAGTTAGGCGAACCTATCACGCACGTTTCGGCGGGTCGGTGAGCGACTCGGCGCCGCTACCCGGCCGGGACGAGATGCTGGGCGCGAGCCGACGCGTACAGGCAGATCGCGGCGGCGGCGGCGACGTTGAGACTCTCCGCGGCGCCGTAGATCGGTACCTGCACCGCCTGGTCGGCAGCCTCGATCGCCGCGGCCGGCAGGCCGTGCGCCTCGTTGCCGAACAGCCAGACCGTCGGCTTGGCGAGCTCGTCGAGACGCTCGATGTCGTGCTCACCGGATCCGGTCGCCGCGAGGACGGCGCAGCCTGCCTTGTGTGCTCGATCGATGACGTCGGCCAGATCGGCGTCGACGACGACGTCGACGTGGAACAGGCTGCCGGCCGACGCGCGCACCGCCTTGCCGTTGTAGACGTCGACGGACTCGCCGGCCAGGACGACCGCCTGCGCGCCCGCGGCGTCGGCGGTGCGCAGGATCGTGCCGGCGTTGCCGGGATCGTTGGCGTCGACCAGCACCGCCACCAGGCGGGGCTGGTTGGCGAACATCTTGCGCAGCGGCATGTCGATCTTGCGGCAGACCGCCACCAGGCCCTGCGGGGTGACCGTCTCGGACAGCGCGGCGGCTGCCCTGGTGCTGATCTCGTCGACTCGAACGCCGGCCACCTTCGCCTCGTCGATCAGCGCGACGTTGCGCTCGAGTGCCTCGGCCGTGGCGTACACCTGGACCACGACCTTGGGACGCCGCAGCGCTTCTCGGACCGCCTGCGCCCCTTCGGCGAGAAAGCGCCCGGCTTCGCGGCGGGACTGCCGGCGAGTGAGCCGGCGGGCCGCCGCGAGGCGAACGTTCGAGTCCGCGATCAAGCTGCGGGGTTCGACTCGACGGATGCGCCGGTGCCGACCTCGGCGACCGCGTCCTTGGCCACCTTCGCGAGGGCGGCGAATGCGCTCTCGTCGGTCACGGCGAGCTCGGCGAGAACCTTGCGGTCGACCGTGACGCCGGCCAGTCGCAGGCCCTGGATGAACCGGTTGTAGGTGATGTCGTTCGCTCGCGCTGCGGCGTTGATCCGGGTGATCCACAGCTGGCGGAAATCACCCTTGCGGGCCTTGCGGTCGCGGTAGGAGTAGGTCGCCGAGTGGAGCAGTTGCTCCTTGGCCTTGCGGTATAGCCGGGATCGCTGACCGCGATAGCCACTCGCGGCCTCGAGGGTGCTCCGGCGCTTCTTGTGGGCGTTCACTGCCCGCTTGACGCGTGCCACTGTTGTTCCTTATTCGTCAGGCCCCGTCGATCGTGGGGCGGGGTTCGGCGCGGTTCGTTAGCGGCCGAGGAGCTTCTTCACGCGTTTGGTGTTGACGTGGTCGATCTCCGTGGTGCCGGTGAGGCGGCGGGTCAGCCTTGATGACTTGCGCTCGAGCAGGTGGCGCTTGCCGGCGCGCTCGGCGAGCAGCTTGCCGGTGCCGGTGACCTTGACGCGCTTCTTCGTCCCGCTGTGCGTCTTGTTCTTGGGCATGAACTGTCCTTCTATCCGCGACCGCTGGCGGCGGTCGGGCCCGCGTGCTTGACGGGCTTGGAAGTGCGATGCGGGGCGACGACCATGATCATGTTGCGGCCGTCCTGCTTCGGCGAGGACTCCACGAAGCCAAGCTCCTGGATGTCGTCGGCGAGGCGTTGCAGCAGCCGGAACCCCAGCTCGGGGCGGGACTGCTCGCGTCCGCGGAACATGATGGTGACCTTTACCTTGTCGCCCTGCTTGAGGAATCGCTCGACGTGACCTTTCTTGGTCAGGTAGTCGTGCGAGTCGATCTTCGGGCGGAGCTTCATTTCCTTGATGACCGTGAGGGTTTGGTTGCGCCGTGCCTCGCGTGCCTTCTGCGCGCTCTCGTACTTGAACTTTCCGTAGTCCATGAGCTTGCAGACAGGTGGCCGGGCCATCGGGGCGACCTCGACCAGATCCAGATCGGCTTCGGCCGCGAGTTCCAGGGCCTTGCCGATCGGCACGATGCCGACCTGTTCGCCCTCGGGGCCGACGAGTCGCACCTCGGGCACGCGGATCCGGTCGTTGATCCTTGGTTCGGAGCTGATGGGACCTCCTTGGGTCGTTCCTCGTTGTAGTTCAGTCGTCGTTGCGGACGCCGAAAGGCCCCGCTGCGGCAATGCGCGCGGGGCCTGAATACTGCCCGACCAGCCCACCTACGACGACGCCGACGCGCCGTCACGCCACCTCGACGGCGGCTCCGTGGACCGGGACCCGGCACGCCGTGGCGGCGCGGGTGGGAGGCAGTTGTCGGTTGCTGTTACGCAACTGAGCGGCTTCCGCTTGCACACCCCCGCGTAAACGGGGGCTGGTCGCAATGAAAGGGTAACAGCGTGCCGGACACTGACCCAAGTCTCGTCAACCTCGCGGACAAGCCGCCGATTCCCGCCCTGCCGGGAAGCGCGTCTCGCCCGCATCCGACAAATGGCATTCCGCTGCCGGCGCACGGCTTCGATTCGCTGCGCGGGCTCGACGAGAACGACGCGCCCGCGGCCGCGGTGATCACGCGCGCCGCGGTGCTGCTGATGAGCGCCTCGGCCGAGAAACTGGGTCTGTCACCCGACCTCGAGCCACGCCTGGACCTGGACGAGGCGCGCGGTCTGATCACCGCCCTGGCCGGCCTGCTCTCGGCGGCCCACGACTACCTCGGCGCCGACGCAACGCCGCTCCGCCAGGGGCTCAAGACCCTGCAGGTCGCGTTTCGCGAATCGTCGTCGTTCCCGGACGAGCCGGGCCACGGCCCCGGCGAGGCGCTACTGAGCTGACGGCGGGCGGCGGCGGGGACGCGCGAACCTGGCCGCGCCCGCGAGTGTAGTCTCTGCACGTCAGCTCCGGGGGGAGACTGGCTTCAGGGAACGACTGTGGGCAAGCATGCTCGGCGCGCGTCGGTGTTCACCGACGAGTCGGGGCGCCGCACCCGGCTCGCCGCCACCGCCGTACGCAGTACCACCGTCGGCGTACTCGGCATCGTCGGTGCCGTCGTCGTCGGCCTGCTCTCCGGTGTTCCGCTGCCCGGGGTCACGCCGCCGGTGCACCTGCCGAGCAACGAGCCCGTCCGCGCCGAACCTCCCGCGACGCCGTCGGCCACACCGGCGCGCTCGACCGGTGTCACGACCCCAGTGGCGGCGTCCGGCTCGCCGACCAACGCGCCGGGCGCGCCCGTGACACCGACGCCCACCGCGCCGACGTCGAGTGCGTCGACCAGCGCGCAACCTGGCAACGGGAACCGGCAGTCGTCGACGTCCACGCCCACCACGACCAACCACGGCCACCCGCCGGCGACGCCGCCAGGCCGAACCAAGCATCCGTGAGACCCGCCCGCGAGCCACGTGCGCACTGGGCACTACTCGCGGCGGCGTTGCTCGCGCTGGGCATCCTGTTGGTTATCGCCGGTTACACGTCACACTCCGGTGCCGAGCGTGCACGAAAGCATGGCGCCGTCACCGTCGCGTCCGCGGCACCGCGCGGTGGCGGCCCGGTGCTGGACGCGACGCACCCGACACGTCCAGGAATCTCGCTGCCTGCGCGCACGATCGCGCTGACCTTCGACGACGGCCCGAGCGACTGGACGCCGAAGATCCTCGACGTGCTCGAACGCCGGCACGTCCCGGCGACGTTCTTCGTGATCGGCAGCAACGTGACGGCGCATCCGCAGACCGTGCGGCGGGCGATGCGCGACGGCAACGAGATCGGCGTCCACACGTTCACCCATCCCGACCTGGCCGACGTTCCGGCATGGCGCGAGCGGCTCGAACTGGACGCGACGCAGCAGGTGCTCGCAGCCGCCACCGGCTACACGACCGATCTCATGCGGCCGCCCTACTCGTCGGTGCCGGGCGCCCTGTCCGCCGGTGAGCTGCGCGCGATCGGCCGCGCCGGCAAGTACCGGGTCGTCCTCACCGATCTCGACACGCGTGACTGGGCGCGGCCTGGTGTCGACGCGATCCTGCGCGAGGCCACGCCCCGAGGTTCGCGTGGCGCGGTGATCATGCTGCACGACGGCGGCGGCGACCGCTCGCAGACCGTTGCCGCACTGGACCGGCTGATTCCCGCCCTGGAGGCACGCGGGTACAGGTTCGAGACGGTCTCGCAGGCGGCCGGCGTCGGCCGGCCGTGGCACAGCGCCGGAGTCGGGCAGCGGGCACGCGGCAGCGCCGTGACGTCGGCGGTGCGCGCGGGACGGTGGCTGGTGGGCGTGCTCGGGGTGCTGTTCGCGTGCGTCGCGGTGCTGTCCGTGCTGCGCGTCGGGCTGCTCCTGCTGCTGGCCCGCCGTCATCGACGCGGCGTCGGCGGCTGGGAGCATCTGTATGCGCCGCTGCCTCCCGTCACCGTCGTCGTGCCGGCCTTCAACGAGGCTGCCGGCATCGCCGCGACGGTCCGGTCGCTCGCGGCGAGCGACTACCCGATCCTGCAGATCATCGTCGTCGACGACGGGTCGACGGACGCCACGGCCGAGATCGTCGCGTCGCTGGCGCTGCCCAACGTGTCGCTCGTCCGGCAGCCCAACGCGGGCAAGCCGGCTGCCCTCAACACGGGGGTCGCGCAGGCGAGGTACGGCATCGTGGTGCTGGTCGACGGCGACACGGTCTTCGAGCGCGACACCCTGCGGGCTCTCGTCGCTCCGTTCGCAGATCCGCAGGTCGGCGCCGTCTCCGGCAACACCAAGGTGGGCAACCGGCGCGGCATCGTCGGCCGGTGGCAGCACATCGAGTACGTCATCGGGTTCAACCTCGACCGGCGCATGTTCGACGTGCTGCGGTGCATGCCGACCGTCCCGGGTGCGATCGGCGCGTTCCGGCGCGACGTGCTCGTGCAGGTCGGCGGGGTGAGCGACGACACGCTCGCCGAGGACACCGATCTCACGATGGCGATCTGCCGTTCGGGCTGGCGTGTCGTGTACGCCCCGGACGCGCGCGCCTGGACCGAGGCGCCGGTGACGATCGGCCAGCTCTGGCGGCAGCGCTACCGGTGGTGCTACGGCACCATGCAGGCGATGTGGAAGCACCGGCATGCGGTGGTACAGCGCGGCGCGTCGGGCCGACTGGGACGGCGTGGCCTGCCGTACCTGCTCCTGTTCCAGGTCCTGCTGCCGATCATCACGCCCTCGGTCGATATCGCCGCGCTCTACGGCGTGATCTTCCTGAGCCCGTTGCGCATCGGCCTGCTGTGGCTGGCGTTCCTCGGCGTCCAGTTCGTGGCGGCCAGGTACGCGTTCTCGCTCGATCGCGAGAGCCCGCGTCCGCTCTGGACGCTGCCCCTGCAGCAGGTCGTCTACCGGCAGCTGATGTACCTGGTAGTGATCCAGTCCGCCGCGAGCGCGCTGTACGGGGTGCGGCTGCGCTGGCAGAGGTCGCACCGGACCGGCCGGATGGAATCCGCCCCCGTACCGGCCGATCTCGGCTAGAGGGTCCCGACAGCCGCCGCGAGAATGTCGATGCCTTCGACGATCGCCTGTTCGCTCAGACTGCCGTAGCCGAACACCAGGCCTGGACGTCCACCGCTGGCGATGCGGTACGGGGCGACGCCGTAGACGCCCAGGCCGCGTATCGCGGCGGCGCGCACCACGGCCACCTCGTCGAGACCGTCGGGAAGCCAGGCCGTCACGTGCATGCCGGCCGAGATTCCCGTCGGTTCGAGGTCCGGCAACCGCTCGCGGAGCGCGGCGAGCAGCACGTCGCGCCGATCGCGGTAGCGGGGCCGCATCCGGCGCAGGTGCCGGTCGAACTCGCCGCGGGCGATGAAGTCGGCGAGCACCAACTGTTCGAGCACGGGCGAGCCGCGATCCTCGACGAGCTTCGCCTCGCCGACGACGGCGGCGAGCCGGTTCGGTACGACCAGCCAGCCCAGGCGAAGCCCGGGCGCGAGCGTCTTGCTGGTCGTGCCCGCGTAGACGACGTGGTCGGGCGCAAGCCCTTGCATCGCGCCGATCGGATCGCGGTCGTAGCGGAACTCGGCGTCGTAGTCGTCCTCGATGATCAGTCCGTCGCGTCGGCGCGCCCAGTCGACGAGCGCTGATCGAGAGTGGGGTGACAGGACGGCGCCGCTGGGGAATTGGTGTGCGGCGGTCACCAGGACGACCTCCGCGTCCGAGTGCTCCAGCTCGGCGACGTCGATCCCGTCGTCGCCGACAGGTATGCCGACGATGTCGACGCCGAGGGCCGGAGCGGTGATCCGGATGTCGTCGTCGCTGGACGGGTCTTCGACTGCCAGGACGCGCACCCCGGTCGCGGCGAGCACCTGGGCAACGAGCCGGATGCCCTGCCCGAACCCGTTGGTGATCACGATGTTCTCGGCGCGGGCCGCCGTACCGCGGACGCGGTTCAGGTACCCGGCCAGCGCCGCGCGCAGTTCCGGGGCGCCTCCGCCGTCGAGATAGACAAGGCGATCACTCGGCACCTCGTTGAGGACGCGACGCGTCGAGCGAAGCCACGCCGCGCGGGGAAACTGCGTGACGTCCGGGCGTCCGTAGCGGAAGTCGATCCGCAGCGACGGGTCGCTCATCCGGTCTCGCGGGACGGAAACGACGTCGCTCGCCGCACCGTGCGCGACCTGCGTGTATCCACCCGAGCGGCTGACGAGGTAGCCCTCGGCGACGAGCTGCTGGTAGGCCTCGACCACCACGCCCCGGGAGAGTCCGAGATCGCCGGCGAGCGCCCTGGTCGACGGCAGCACAGTGCCGGACGCGAGGCGCCCCGTCCTGACTCGTTCACGGATGCCCGTCTCCAGCTGCCGGTAAAGCGGCGCCGGCAGGCTGCGATCGAGCTCGACGAGCAACTCGCTCGGCGCGGCGAAATTGGTCCTGGACCTCACCATGACGACGGACCTTATCGGCAGACCGTTTCGCTGCCAGGGTTGTGGCACCAACAACCACGAAGAGGGAGAGCGGCGTGCGCAAGATCATCAACTCGACGTACATCTCGGTCGACAGAGTCATCGAC
>DASXRA010000480.1:0-3269 GCA_036506855.1 Jatrophihabitantaceae bacterium | reverse complement strand
CGGCGGTCAGGTGTACCTCGACGGCGCGAACCTGAACGCGATGGTGGGCCTGGCGCGTCCCGGCAAGTTCGGCGCGGACGTGTCGCACCTGAACCTGCACAAGACGTTCTGTATCCCGCACGGCGGCGGTGGCCCGGGCGTTGGCCCGGTTGCCGTGCGCGCACACCTCGCGCCGCACCTGCCCAACCACCCGTTGCAGCCGCTCGCCGGACCCGAGACGGGTAGTGGCGCCATCGCGGCGGCGCCGTGGGGCTCGGCGTCGATCCTGCCGATCACCTGGGCCTACCTGCGGCTGATGGGCCCCACCGGTCTGGCGCGGGCGACGGCCATGGCGATCCTGTCGGCGAACTACCTGGCGCGGCGCCTGGCGCCGCACTACCCGGTGCTGTATTCGGGCGCGCACGGCCTGGTCGCGCACGAGTGCGTCCTCGATCTGCGCCAGATCACCAAGGACACCGGCGTGACCGTCGACGACGTCGCCAAGAGGCTGATCGACTACGGCTTCCACGCGCCGACGATGTCGTTCCCAGTGGCCGGCACGCTTATGGTCGAGCCGACGGAGTCCGAAGACCTGGTGGAACTGGATCGCTTCGTCGACGCGATGATCGCGATCAAGGCAGAGATCGACAAGGTGGGTGCGGGGGACTGGCCCGCCGACGACAACCCGCTGCGCAACGCCCCGCACACGGCGTCGTGCCTGACCGGCGAGTGGGAGCACCCGTACTCACGCGGCGAGGCGGTATATCCGGACGGCGTGGACCCGGCGGCCAAGTACTGGGCACCGGTGCGGCGAATTGACGGCGCATACGGCGATCGGCACCTGGTCTGCGCCTGCCCGCCCGTGGCGGAGTACGCCTAGCGGGCAGGGCTGTACCGCGTACGGCTTTGCGGCTTTGGCGCGCGAGGGTCTAGCTGGCCTTGCGGTGCGCGGCGGCAGCGAGCAACTCGGTGCGCCGGGCGGCAATGCTCTGACCGTCGGGAAGCAACTCGCCGGTGTCCTCGAACAGGACGACTCCGTTGCAGAGGAGGCTCCAGCCCTGCTCCGGGTGCGACGCGATGACGTGCGCCGCGTCGCGGTCGGAGGCGTCAGGCGGTGGGCACGGTGGCACGTGCATGCACGCGCGGACCGGCCGGGCTGGTTGTGCTTCGGTGAGCATTGTCTCTTCCTGAAATCGCTTGCGGTTACCCCCGGACACGAGTGTGCTCCCAGTGATTTGGATCTGCCAGCAGGTTTGGGTCGCCGAGATGGTGTGTCCTAGGGCATTTCGCCCAGACTAGCGCGGCACGGCGGTGTCACTGTCACCCAGCGTGCGGCGATCTTGGCCGGCGAGGTCGGTGATCGACATGCGCCAGATCGAAGGCGGCTCGCCGTCGCGTCCGAGTTCTGCCCAGCGGGCCCGCTGCACGGCGCGGATCAGCCGGACGGCGACGCGCACGAGCAGCCCGGCCAGCGGCAGTTCGGCCAGCAGGGCGGTCGCGATCGAGACGGCAACGTGCCGGGTACCCCAGTCGAGCACCACGTCGAACCAGGCGTCGCAGACCAGCAGCGTCGCGGTGATGATCGCGGTCAGCACGAGCAACTGCCTGCGATGCCAGGCATTCCAGGCCGTCCAGCTGAGCATCACGACCAGGGCGATGTCGAAGCCGACCCACGCCACCTTCCACTGGCTGGCGACGTAATGGGTCGGCAGGCTCACCGCCAGGTAGCCGATCCACGGGATCAGCACCAGCGAACTGGCCGTCACGACCGTGAGAAAGAAACGGCGCATCCAGAACACCTGATCGCCGGATGCGGATGGGGCGGGCACAGCCGAATCCTGTCAGGTTCGGCCGAGGCGGTCCTGCGCCTCGCGAAGGGCCGGCGCCCGGTCGGCCCAGTCGGCGAGAACCGCCGGGTAGCCGGCGCTCAGCGCGGCGTCGACGACCTCGCTGTCGTCGTCGATGAACGCCGCGATCTCACGGTTCGACAGCTCCTCGAGCACACCGAGCTTGTACAACCGCGCAGGACGGCGGTCGCCGCCGGGGCGCATGAACAGCTCGCCGTCCGGCAGGTCAAAGGTGTCGAGCCACCGGCGGGTCGTCGCGCGCAGCCAATCCGGCCGCCCGGTGAGCCAGACGATCTCGTGGTGTTCTCGCAGGTCAGCTACCAGGGCGAGCCCCTCGGCGAGGGGCGGGTCGTCGCCCGCGGCACGAAAGAACCCGCCCCAGTCCTTGGGGCGGGCCTCCAGGTGGTGCAGGCGATGGCGCACATCCGCGACGACACCGTCGATATCGAAGACTGCGAGGGTCACCAGACGAGCCTAAAGGTTGTCGGCCAGCACATTTTGGGCTTGCGACCGCGCTGGGACGTCGCGCGGCGCGCTGGCGGCTAGACTGACCTACTCGTGCGCTTCTTAGACCCGGCCCCGCAGTTCGAGCTGACCTATGACGACGTGTTCATGGTGCCGGCGCGGTCGGCCGTCGCGTCCCGGCTCGACGTCGATCTGTCGACGGTAGACGGCAGCGGAGCGACCATTCCGCTCGTCGTCTCCAACATGACAGCCGTCGCCGGGCGCCGTATGGCCGAGACTGTCGCCAGGCGAGGCGGTCTGGCCGTGCTGCCCCAGGACATCCCGGCCGATGTCGTCCGCGACGTGGTGTCGTGGGTGAAGTCGCGCCACCTCGTCTACGACACACCGTTGACGCTGTCGCCGCAGAGCCCGGTCGGTGACGCGCTCGCGCTGCTGCCGAAACGCGCGCACGGAGCGGTGATCGTCGTCGACGACGGCCGTCCGGTCGGCGTGGTGACCGAGGCCGACTGCCTGGGCGCGGACCGCTTCGCCCAATTGCGCAGCGTCATGTCCGCCCCGGTGCTCACGTTGCAGGACACCGTCTCGCCGCAGAAGGCCTTCGAGTTGCTCGACGCCGGGCATCGGCGCCTGGCACCGGTCGTCGACGCGTCCGGCTGGCTGGCCGGCATCCTCACCAAGACCGCTGCGCTGCGCGCAACCCTGTACCGACCTGCCGTCGACGGCGCTGGTCACCTGTGCGTCGCCGCGGCGACCGGCGTCAACGGCGATGTCCGAGCCAAGGCGCGCGACCTGCTCGACGCGGGCGTCGACGTCCTGGTCATCGACACGGCGCACGGCCATCAGGAGCGCATGTTCGACGCGCTCGCCGCCGTGCGTTCGCTGTCGCCGTCCGTGCCGGTGGTCGCGGGCAACGTCGTTTCGGCCGACGGGGTGCGCGATCTGATCGCCGCCGGCGCCGACATCGTGAAGGTGGGCGTA
>DASXRA010000479.1:0-8089 GCA_036506855.1 Jatrophihabitantaceae bacterium | reverse complement strand
CACCGGCCGCCACCGTGCCGTCGGCATCGCCGACCTGCTCACCGCCGTGCTGGCCAGCCAACGCAACCTCACCGTTGTGCACTACGACGACGACTTCGAGACCGCAGCCGAGGTCATCGCCTTCCAGCACCGATGGGTTGCAGCACGCGGCAGCCTCTAGCGAGCCCGCCCGCGCCTACCTGCTAAATGCCGGCGGCGCCGGCACGTGCGACGGCGGCGCGCCGGACCCGATCCCGGTAGAGACGAGCAGCCGCCCGGTACAGCTGCCGCGTGCTGACCGCCAGATCCGACCGGTCGATCTCATCCAGCCACACCGGCGCTGCCGACACCAGCCGAGTCGACGCGCCGACTTCTCCGTCGCCGCAGCACGGGCGCTCCCGCAGCGCGGCCCTCAGCGGCGCGCCAGCCTCGGCCTCGGTACTTCCCCATCGGGTCACCGCCCGAAGCACGTCGTCGACATCACGGAAGCGCGCTCGAGCCCGGACTCGTCCCGACCTAGCGTGGTGAAGGTCGGCACGAGTCGTCGGCGATCGGCTGGATCGCGGGCCGGGGCCGTCGCATTCGCCGTCGGCGGTGCCACGATCGTGGTCCGGCGCCGCACCCGCCTCGCCGCCGGCATCTAGAGAGCGCGTCTCTCGGATCGCGTCCCGTCGAAATCGCCCCGCCCGACACATAACAGCAAGCGGGGCGAATCTCCTTGGTATTCAGATACCGGTGAGGCGCTTCGGCGACTTGCGCAGGTAGACCACCCAGGTCACGGCGAAGCAGGCCGCGTAGAAGGCGATGAAGCCGACGTAGGCGCCGTTGCCGTTCTTGTAAGTCAGGAACGACTGCCGGAACGCGACGTTGACCAGAACGCCGCCGAAAGCGCCGATAGCGCCGGCAATTCCGATGAGCGCGTTGGCGAATCGACGGGCTTCGCGGTCTGCGGTCGCGGAATCGGCGCCGTCCGCGACAAGCAATTGTGCCTTGCTGCGGAATATCGCTGGGATCATCTTGTAGGTTGAGCCGTTCCCGATGCCTGTGAAGACGAATAGCGCGATGAATCCGATGAAGAACAGCACCAACGACTTCTGCAACGACGCGGCAAGTACACAGGACGTGCATACCGTCATGGCGATGAAATTCCAGAACGTGGTCTTGGCTCCGCCGATCTTGTCGGCGAGCCAGCCACCAACCGGCCGGATCAGCGATCCGACCAGTGGGCCCAGGAAGGTCAGGTAGGCGACCTTCACCGGGTCGACGACGTGTTTGCCTTTCACCAGCCCGGACGCCCAGAAGTGCGACGGGAACTGGTTCTGCAACACCTGGCCGAACGCGAAACCGAAGCCGATGAATGAGCCGAACGTGCCTATGTAGAGGAATGACATGATCCAGGTGTGCGGGTCGCGGCACACGTCACGCATGGCGCGCTTGTCGTTCTTGACGTGGCTGATGTTGTCCATGAACAGCGCGGCGCAGAGCGCGGCGAGCACGATCAGTGGGATGTAGACGCCGACCATCACCCGTGGATGGGCCTTGCCGGCTGTGGCAAGCACGGCCAGGCCGACGAGCTGCACGGCCGCGACACCCAGGTTGCCGCCCCCCGCGTTGAGGCCGAGGGCCGCGCCCTTGAGCCGCTGCGGGTAGAACGAGTTGATGTTGGCCATCGACGAGGCGAAGTTGCCGCCGCCGACTCCGGCCAGTGCCGACAGGAACAGCAGCGTGCCGAACGACGTGCCCGGTTCCAGGGCGATCGCGACGGCGACGCTCGGCACGACCAGCAGCAGCGCGCTCACGATCGTCCAGTTGCGGCCACCGAACTTGGCGACGGCGAACGTGTAAGGCAGCCGCACTCCTGACCCGAGCGCAGTAGGCAGCATCGTCAGCAGGAATTTCTCCGCGGCCGCCTGTTTCGGGTCGGTGCTGATGCCGTAGGCCGGCGTCAGGAACAGCACGAACACCGACCACAGGCTCCAGATCGAGAACCCGATGTGCTCGGTGAAGACGCTGAAAACGAGGTTGCAGCGGGCGACCTTGGCGCCGGTCCGTTCCCAGAACGTCGGGTTCTCCGGATCCCAGACGTCGAGCCACCGGCTGCGCCCGGGAGGCGCCGGCGCGACGACCGGCGCTTTCTGTGTCTCCACGGCTTCGGTCATGACGTGTCCTTCCGTTGGGTCGCGGGCCGACGCTAGGAACGGCAGGTTTCGCCTGCGGACGCGTACACGAGACGTCCGTGCAACGAAGCGCGCACACGGCCCGCACCGCAGCTGTGAGATTCGGGCGATCGCACACGGACGACGCCGCGCCGTGCGGTCTCCGTAGCGAGCCGTTAACCTCCCTGACCCAGGCGTGGAACCGCCAGTGCCGACGGTTGAGCGATGGCCGTCGCGACGCACTGCCCGTACTGCGCCCTGCAGTGCGGCATGCACCTGCGCGTGGCCGGCGAACACGTGTCGATCGAGCGCCGTGACTTCCCCACGAACCGCGGCGGCCTGTGCCAGAAGGGGTGGACGGCCGCCGAACTACTCGACTCCCCCGAGCGGCTGCGCACACCCTTGGCCCGCGATCGCCGCGATGCACCGCTGCGAGCGGTCGGCTGGGACGAGGCGCTCGAGCGCGTCGTGACGGGCATCCGTGACGCGCAGCGGTCCGGCCGGGATCGCGTGGCCGTCTTCGGCGGCGGCGGGCTGACCAACGAGAAGGCTTACCTGCTCGGCAAGTTCGCCCGAGTCGCCCTGCGCACCCCGAACATCGACTACAACGGCCGCTTCTGCATGTCGTCAGCTGCAGCGGCCGGCAATCGCGCGTTCGGCGTCGACCGCGGCCTACCGTTCCCGCTCTCGGACATCCCAGCGGCGGACGCGATCCTGCTGGTCGGCAGTAACGCCGCCGAGACGATGCCACCGTTCATGCAATGGATAGCGGCACAGCGCCAGCGTGGTGGATCACTCATCGTGGTCGATCCGCGGCGCACACCCACCGCCCGCAACGCCACCCTGCACCTGCAGGTGACTCCCGGCACCGATCTCGCGCTGGTGAACGCTCTGTTGCACATCGCGATCACGACCGGTCGCGTCGACGCCGACTACGTCGCGGCACGGACGACGGGCTTCGCGGACGTGCGGCGCGCCATCGCGGCGTACTGGCCCGAGCGCGTCGAGGCGATCACCGGCGTCACCGTCGCCGAACAGCGCGCCGCAGTCGAGCTGCTGGCTCGTGCGTCCACCGCGATGGTGCTCACCGCACGGGGCGCCGAGCAGCACGCAAAGGGCACCGACACGGTGTCCGCGTTGATCAACCTGGCCCTCGCGCTCGGACTGCCGGGGCGTCCGGGCAGCGGCTACGGATGCCTCACCGGTCAGGGCAACGGCCAGGGCGGGCGCGAGCACGGCCAGAAGGCCGACCAGCTGCCGGGCTACCGGCGCATCGACGACCCGGCGGCGCGGGCGCACGTCGCGCACGTGTGGGGCATCGACCCGGACGAGCTGCCCGCCGCCGGCCGTTCCGCGTACGAGCTGCTGTCGTCGCTCGGCACGGACGACGGCCCGCGGGCCCTGCTCGTCGTGGGCAGCAACGTCGCGGTGTCGGCACCGAACGCGCGCCGAGTTCGTGATCGCCTTGCAGCCCTGGACTTTCTCGCCGTGAGCGACATCGTGCTTTCCGAGACGGCGGCGCTCGCCGACGTCGTCCTGCCCACCACGCAGTGGGCCGAGGAGCGCGGCACGATGACGAACCTCGAGGGACGGGTGCTGCTGCGCTCGCAGGCGGTGACGCCGCCGCCGGGCGTGCGCTCCGACCTGGAGGTGATCAGCGAACTGGCCCGTCGGCTGGACGCGCCGAGCGCTTGGCCGACCGACCCCGAGGCGGTATTCGACGAGCTGCGCGTCGCCAGCGCCGGCGGCATCGCCGACTATTCAGGCATCACCTACCAACGGATAGCCGCCGAGGACGGCGTGTTCTGGCCGTGCCCGTCGTCGGACCATCCCGGCACGCCGCGCCTGTTCGCCGACGCGTTCGCCACGCCGGACGGGCGGGCCTGGTTCGTCGCCGTCGAGCATCGTCCCGCCGCCGAGGACCTCGACGCGACCTACCCGGTGTACCTCACGACCGGGCGAGCGGTCGCGCAGTACCAGAGCGGCGCCCAGACCCGCCGGGTGGCCGCGCTGCGCGAGGCGGCGGCCGAGGCGTTCGTCGAGATCCACCCTGACCTCGCAGACCGGCTCGACGTGATCGACGGGGACCAGGTGCGCGTGGTGAGCCGCCGCGGCGAGGCGGTGGCGCTGGTGCGGATCACCGACACGATACGCGCGGATACGGTGTTCATGCCGTTCCACTGGGGCGACGCGGGCTGCGCCAACCTGGTCACCCACGACGCGCTCGACCCGACGTCGCGCATGCCCGAGTTCAAGGTCTGCGCCGTCCGCGTCGAGGCCGTCGCATGAGGGTCGTCATCGTCGGCAACGGCATGGCCGGGGCGCGTCTGGCCCAGGAGCTGCGCGCACGGGACGCCGACCTGCCGATCACCGTCATCGGCGCCGAGTCGGGTGGCACGTACAACCGCGTGTTGCTCTCGCACGTCCTCGCCGGCACGGCCTGCACCGAGGACATCGCACTGACCAGCCTGGACTGGTACGCGCGCCACGGGATCACGCTGCACGCCGGCATGCGCGCCGTCGCGGTCGACCGGGACGCGTCGAGTGTCCGAACCGACGACGGACGCGACGTGGCGTACGACGTACTAGTCCTGGCAACCGGCAGCACCGCCGTGGTGCCCGATATCGCCGGGCTGCGTGACGTCGA
The DNA here is from genome assembly GCA_036506855.1 of Jatrophihabitantaceae bacterium. Lineage (GTDB taxonomy): Bacteria > Actinomycetota > Actinomycetes > Mycobacteriales > Jatrophihabitantaceae > DASXRA01. The sequence goes on along the minus strand of DASXRA010000479.1, from coordinate 3,307 downwards.
CGGCGTCCTGCGCGCCGGCGTCACCGTCTTTCGCACGCTCGACGACTGCGCCACGATCCTCGACCACGCGCGGACGGCACGGCGCGTGGCCGTCGTTGGCGGTGGCCTGCTCGGCCTGGAGGCCGCGCGGGGGCTCGCCGCGCGAGGCTTGCCGGTGACGCTGCTGCACGTCCGCGCGCACCTGATGGAGCGTCAGCTCGATGCCGGCGCCGGGCGGGTGCTTCGCCGGACGCTGCTCGCGCTGGGCGTCGACGTGATCACGAATGCTCGAACCGCTGCCGTGCACGAAGGGCGGCTGCGCCTCGACGACGGACGGCAGGTCGACGCCGACCTCGTCGTGATCGCGTGCGGCGTCCGTCCGGACCTAGAACTCGCCCGTGACGCGGGTCTTGCCGTCGAGCACGGCATCGTCGTCGACGACCGGCTGCGCAGCGTCAGCGACGAACGGATCTACGCGATTGGCGAGTGCGCGCAGCACGACGGGCAGGTGTACGGGCTGGTCGCCCCCGCCTGGGAACAGGCCCGCGTGCTCGCCGATGTGCTGACCGGCCGTACCGCAACCTACGGCGGCACTCGGACGGTGACCCGGCTCAAGGCGGCAGGCGTCGAGCTGGCGGCAATGGGCGAGACGCACCTCGGCGAGAGCGACGAGACCGAACTCGTGACCTTCGTCGACGCCTCGCGCGGCACCTATCAGAAGCTGGTGCTCCGCGAGGGCAGGATCGTCGGCGCGATCCTGCTCGGCGACACGCGATCAGCCGGCACCGTCACGCAGCTCTTCGACCGAGGCAGTGCCGCCCCGCACGACCGCGCCACCCTGCTGCTGGCAAGCGCCCGCAGCGCGGAGGCCGAGACGCCGACCCGCATTCCGGACCGGGCCAGCGTCTGTCAGTGCAACGGCGTCACGAAAGCGGCGATCCGGCAGGCGTGGCAATCCGGGGCGCGCACTGTTGCCGATGTCGCGGCGACGACGCACGCGACCACCGGATGCGGCACCTGCCGCGAGGCGGTCTGCGGCCTGCTCGACTGGCTGGCGGCCGCCGACCCCGAACCCGCGTTGGAGGCCTCGTGACTGAGCACGTCGTCGTCGTGGGCAATGGCATGGTCGGGCAGCGCTTCGTGGAAGCGTTGCGCGAACGCGACGCGCAACGCCGGTGGCGGGTCACCGTGCTGGCGGAGGAGCCGCGCCCTGCCTACGACCGGGTCAACCTGTCGTCGCTGTTCGACGGGAACAGCGCCGACGACCTGACCGTCGTGGCCGACGGTTGCTACGACGACGGCGCGTACACACTGCGCCTGGGCGACGCGGTGGCGTCGATCGACCGCGCCGCCCGTGCTGTCACGACCGTACGGGGACGTACGGTCAGCTACGACGCGCTGGTGCTGGCCACCGGCTCCTACCCGTTCGTGCCGCCGGTGCCAGGTCGCGACCTGCCGGGCTGTTTCGTCTATCGCACCATCGACGACCTTGACGCCATCCGCGCTGCCGCGCAAAGCGTTCCGCGCAAGGGCAGGCGTGCCGGGCTGGTCATCGGCGGCGGGCTGCTCGGGCTCGAGGCGGCGCGCGCGCTGCGACTGCTCGGTCTGTCGCCGCACGTGGTCGAGCTCGCTCCGAGACTCATGCCGCTGCAGGTGGACGAGGGCGGCGGGCAACTGCTGCGCCGGCTGATCGAGGACCTCGACGTGACGGTGCATTGCAGCACGTCGGTCGCGGGCATCGAGCGCGACGGCGGGAGGCTGCTGGTAGTGCTGGCGAACGGCACCGAGCTCGACGTCGATCTCGTGGTGTTCTCGGCGGGCATTCGTCCGCGCGACCAGCTCGCCCGCGAGTGCGGGCTGGACGTCGGCCAGCGTGGCGGGGTGGCCGTCGACGAGAACTGTCAGACGTTCGACGAACACGTCTACGCGATCGGCGAATGCGCGGCGATCGGCGGGCGCGCGTACGGGCTGGTCGGGCCGGGATACGCGATGGCCGAGGTGGTTGCCGACCGACTGCTCGGCGGGGCGGCGGCGTTCCAGACGGCCGACACGTCCACCAAGCTCAAGCTGCTCGGCGTCGACGTGGCCAGCTTCGGCGACGCCCTGGCAACCACCGAAGGAGCGTTGGAGGTCGCGCTGAGCGACCCGGTCGCCGGAACATACTCGAAGCTCGTGGTGGACGACTCCGCAACGACGCTGCTCGGCGGCGTCCTCGTCGGCGATGCCTCGCGCTACCCGGCACTGCGCCCGCTCGTCGGCCGGCCGCTGCCCGCGGATCCGGTCGCGATGATCGCGCCGACCGGCGAGGCGCTGGCGATGCCCGACGACGCGCAGGTGTGCTCGTGCCACAACGTCAGCAAGGTGACGATCTGCGACGCGATCAGCGGGCGCTCGCTGGCCGACGTCGCGGCCGTCAAGGCGTGCACGAAGGCCGGCACCGGCTGCGGGTCGTGCGTGCCGCTGCTGAAGACCCTGCTCGCGGAGAGCGGCGTCGCGGTGAGCCCGGCCTTGTGCGAGCACTTCGCGCTGAGCCGGGCAGCCCTGTTCGACGTGGTGCGCGTCGAGCGCCTGACGAGCTTCACCGCGATCATCGAGCGGCACGGCACCGGACGTGGCTGCGACATCTGCAAGCCGGCCATCGCCTCGATGCTCGCGAGCCTGGAGCTCGGCCACATCCTCGACGGCGAGCAGGCAGCGCTGCAGGACACCAACGACCATTTCCTGGCCAACCTGCAGCGCAATGGCAGCTACTCGGTGGTGCCGCGCGTCCCGGGCGGCGAGATCACACCGGAGCGGCTGATCGTGATCGGTGAGGTGGCCCGCGACTTCAACCTCTACACGAAGATCACCGGCGGGCAGCGCATCGACCTGTTCGGCGCCCGCGTCGAGCAGCTGCCGGCGATCTGGCGTCGCCTCGTAGACGCTGGCTTCGAGTCGGGCCACGCGTACGGCAAGGCGGTGCGCACCGTGAAGACCTGCGTCGGCTCGACGTGGTGCCGCTACGGCGTGCAGGATAGTGTTGGCCTCGCGATCAACATCGAGAATCGCTACCGGGGACTGCGCGGGCCTCACAAGATCAAGCTCGCTGTGTCCGGTTGCACGCGTGAGTGCGCGGAGGCGCAGAGCAAGGACTTCGGCGTCATCGCCACCGAGCAGGGCTGGAACCTCTACTTCTGCGGCAACGGCGGCTCGAAGCCGCGGCACGCGGATCTGGTGGCGGCCGACGTCGACGAGGAGACTGTCATCCGGCTGATCGACCGCTTCCTCATGTACTACGTCCACACCGCGAACCCGCTCGAGCGCACGGCCCGCTGGCTCGAACGCATGG
>DASXRA010000478.1:0-1500 GCA_036506855.1 Jatrophihabitantaceae bacterium | reverse complement strand
GGGGTTTCGGCGGTCGTCGGGCACGCGGTGTGGCGCGATGTTCCGCCCGGACGGCTGGCGCACACCGCGCTGCTGTCCGTCGCGATGGGCGTGGTGACCATCGCCGCCCGGCTGGTACCTATGGTGCGCTCCGGTCGGCGGTCGGCGATCATCGTGGATCGCCGTCAGCTCGAGGGCCGGCGGGCACCGTTCTGGCTGCGGTCGCGCCTTGACGTCACGCTGCTGGTGGTTGGCGCGGCCATCCTCGGCGGCAACATCCTGATCGGCGGCCTCCAGCCGACGCCGGTCGAGGGCCAGACGGTCGCGCTGTCGTTCTACGTGCTGCTCGCCCCGCTCACGCTGTGGGTGGGCGCCACGCTGCTCGTGGTCCGCGGGCTGCTCGCCCTGCTGGTTCGTCGCAGCCGTCCTGAGCGGGTGGCGCCGCTGACGAGCTGGCCGGCGACGGTGCTGCGCTGGCTCGGACGCCGCCCGGTGCGAACGTCCGGCGCGGTCGTGCTCGGTGCACTGGCGGTTGCGTTCGGCACCGAGGTTGCCACATTCGTCGCGACCTACGGGCAGGCCGAGCAGGCCGATGCACGCGCCGCCTTCGGGGCCGATCTCCGGCTCACACCCACCGATGCGCGTCAAGCGCCCTCGGCCCTCGGCCCGGGCGTCGCTGCCGTGACCCCGATTCGCACCATCCCAGGTCGGGCAGGCCCGGACCGCAAGAACATCCTGGCCATCGATGTCGGGTCGTACGGCGCGGTCGCAATCTCCCCACAGATCACCCGCGGCGCCGGCGTTGGGGCGCTGGCCACCGACCGGTCGGGCGTGCTGATCGCGGACGAGGTCGCTCGCGGCTTCCAGCTGGGGCCTGGTGACACCTTGCCGGTCACGCTGTTCCCCGACGACAGGGACGCATCTCAGAAGCTGAATCTGCGCGTCGTCGGCGTCTATCGCGCGTTCTCACCGACCGACCCGCTCGCCGAGATGGTGGTCGCGACGGCTGCGCTGACTCAGCCCCTGCCGGTGCCGGACTTCTACCTGGCGCGGGTCGCGCACGGCCGCAACCCGGACGACGTCGCCGCCGCGCTCCGCACGTCAGGCGTTGCACATTCGGCGACGGTTGTGACCCTCGCCGAAAACGTCCGTCAGCAGCAGCGCGGCCTGACGGCAGTCAATCTCGACGGGCTCAGTCGCATCGAAGTCACTGCGGCGGTCCTCATTGCCGCGCTCGGCGTCGGCGTTCTCGGCGCGTTCCTCGTGATCGAGCGCAGGCGCGAACTGGCCGTCCTGCGCACGATCGGCGCTGACACTCGTCACGTTCTCGCCGGGCCGTTGCTCGAAGGTGCCGTGGCGTCGATCGGCAGCGTCGTCATCGGCGTGCCGATCGGGATCGGGCTGGCGGCGATTGCCATTCGCGTGCTCGACCTGTTCTTCGCGCTGCCGCCGCCGATTGTCGTTGTCCCGACGATCGAGCTCATCGTCCTCGCTACGCTGGTCGTGGCCGCCTCAGCCGTC
>DASXRA010000477.1:0-1808 GCA_036506855.1 Jatrophihabitantaceae bacterium | reverse complement strand
CAGCTCTCCGACGGCGGACCGCTGATCGATCAGCGACTGGTCGTCGACCCGAGCTTCCTCGAGCTCGTCCGCCTCGGCGTGCTGCGGCCGGACGATCCGCGCATCGTCAACTCGCTCACCGTCGTGGATCAGCAGCTGGGCTACTCCACCGCCAACGGGCCGTTCTGGCACCGCGCGAGCTTCGACGGGTACGGCGAGAAGGCCGACGGGTCGGAGTGGGAGCCGACCGACACCGGCTCTGGGATCACACATGGACGCGGCTGGCCGCTATTGACCGGCGAGCGCGGCGAGTACCGGCTGGCCGCCGGCGCCGGCGCACAGAACGAGCTCGACACGATTGCCCGCTCACGGGACAAGTCGAGTTGGCTGCTGCCGGAGCAGGTGTGGGACCACCAGCCACCGGCGGGTACCGGGCCGGACTTCCAGCCCGGCGAGCCGACGTTCTCCGCCACCCCGCTCGCCTGGACGCACGCGCAGTTCATCCGGCTCGCGTGGTCCATCGACGCGGGCGCCCCGGTCGAGACGCCGCAGTCGGTTGCCTGCCGCTACTCGAGCCCGCTCTGCGCCGGCTGATTCCGCAGTACGCGCCACGCGCATGCGACGAACGCGACCTCTGGCGGGATCGAGGCGAGGCCGAGGGTGTCGTCGCTGAACCAGGATTCGTGATAGCCGGGGCAGTCCGACCGTTCGACTGATCAGGAACGCGATCAGCATGCCGGCGCAGATCGCCGCACCGAGCAGCCACGGCGTCCGCGAATATGGCAGCAACAGCATCGCGAGGACCGCGGCAAGGAGCACGGAGGCGAGCAGGAACAGCACTCCTATATAGGGAATCTCGTCGAGATGTGCCGGCGCCAGCGCCGCATGGATGACCAGCTCGATGCCGATCATCGGTATCGCTACCGCTCGAATGAGCGCTGCCGGAATGACGTAGGTAGCCACTGAGTCTCCGTAGATGTGAAGGCCGGTGCGCGCGGCACCGGCCTGTCCGGCTTACGCGGCGGGGCAGACCACGCTGGGGTTCCACATCTCGAACATGCCGGCCGGGTTGTGCTTCCACACCCAGGCATGCAGCGAGTAATACGGCGGCAGCCCGAACCGGTTCGGGCTGGGCGTGAAGTTGAACGTCTGCCCGAACAGCGTCGGCGGCGCCGCGTGCGTGGCGTTCCACGCGTCCGCGATGACGACGTACTCGAGCGCAACGAGGCGGAGCTTGCCGTCCTTGCCCGGCTCGTACACCACTGCCTCGGGCGTGGCAGCATCGATCGACGGGTCGCCGACGAGTGCCGAGTTGGCGTAGTGAATGCCCATCGCGCCCATGCCGGGTTCCTCGATGCAGGCGATGCCCGCCGCGTCGGTGAGCAGTCCGTAGCCGGCGTGGTTGGCCGTCGCAAGGGTGTGGAACTTGGCGGTGGCGGCACGCGCGGCGGCCAGGTCGTGCTGGCCGGGCGATCCCTGGGCGGCGGCGGCCGACGCGCCGCCGAGCATCGCGAACGCGATCGCGCTGATCGCCACTAATCGCTTGATATTCATGGGGTTCCCTCCGGGTTGATGGCTCAGGAGCCTTCTTGGACCTGGTAGATCTCGTCCGCGACGAGGCCGTGCGCTTCGCGGTGCACGGTGGTTGCGGCGTCGCCGGACGGCGCCTCGACGAGGCAGAAGACCTAGCCCTGCTTCTCGTCGACCCAGTAGCGCAGGTAGCGGACGTCGTACTTCGCCTGCGTCTGCAGGTCGGCCACGTGCGCCTTGGCCACCTCGTCCGCGGATGCGGCCTCGGGCAGGTGGTGGATGTCCATGTAGAGCGGCAT
>DASXRA010000476.1:0-1610 GCA_036506855.1 Jatrophihabitantaceae bacterium | reverse complement strand
CTCGTCTGCCGGGACTGCGGCAAGGTCGAGGCGTTCAGCGACTCACGTCTCGAGCGTGCGATCGACCGCGTCGCCGGTGGGCTCGGGTATTCCGTCGAGGAGCACGAGGTCGTGCTGGTCGGCGCCTGCGCGGACTGCAGCTAGCCGGCGAGGAGGAAAGCCTCGGCACCGGCCGTGAGCCCGCGCGCGACCTTGAGCTGGTACGCGGGCGTGCGTAGCAGGCGTCCTTCGGCCGGATTCGTCATGAAGCCGGTCTCGACGAGGATCACGGGCACGTCCGCCCAGTTGAATCCCGTCAGATCCGAGCGCGGGACGAGCCCGATGTTCTTTGCACCGGTCGAGCGGACCACAGCCGCTTGCACCTTGCGCGCCGCGCGGACGCTCTGCGTGTAGATGTCGTCGGTCCAGCGGCGGTGGAACGCCGGCAGCAGCGTCTTGACACCGTGCTGTGACGAGTCCGTCGAGCCGTCGGCGTGGATCCGCACCATCAACGCGGCGTGGCGGGCATTGCAGAAACGGGCACGGGCGATGTTGCCGCCTGCGTAGTTCGGGCCGGTTCGTGTCATCGCCACGCGGTAGCCGTCGCGCTGGAGCAGGGCACGAGTCCGGAAGGCGATCGCGAGCGCCACCGGGGCTTCTCCCGGCGCGCCGCCGCCGTCCTTGATCTTCCGCACCGCGGAGCCAGGCCCGATCGGCTCGGTCTGGCGCCCGACGGCGGGAGCCGTCCCGTGGCCGGGGTCGAGGCAGATCAGCGGTGGCGGCGCAAGGGTGAGCATCCGGCGAAGTGTGACGGTTGTGCGGCTGGGGATAGAGGCGGCAATGGCAACCCGCCGTGAGCTCCCGCCCGACGTCGCTGCAGCGCTCGACCGCGTCCCCGAGGCGCGCGACCGCTTTGCCACGCTGCCGCCCGAGCGGCAGGCCGAATGGCTGAACTGGATCGACCGCGGCCGCGGGCGGCGTGGACGCGCGGCGCGGATCGACGAGGCCATCCGGACGCTGGTCCCGTCGTCGGCCGCGACGGAGGAGGTCGCCGAGCCGGCGGGGCCGCCGCCCGAGCGCTACTGGTGGCTGTGGCTGCTGCTCCTCCTGCTGCTGGTGATCGGAGGGCTCCTCGCCTGGTGGTTGCTGACCCGCGGAGACGACAAAGCGACCGTGCCGAACGTGATCGGGCTCCGCTCGCAGGCGGCGGCCGCGCGGATCCACGACAAGGGCCTGAAGGTCACCCCGGTCACGGGACAGAGCAAGCGTCCGCCCGACGTCGTCTTCGCGCAGCGGCCGGGCGCAGACACGCAGCTGGGAAAGGGCCAGACCGTCACGATCTCGATCTCGAGCGGCCGCCTCGCCGTCCCCGACGTCACGTCGCTGCCTGTGAAACAGGCCCAACAGCGGCTGGTCGACGCAGGCTTCCAGAGTGAGGTGAAGCGAGTCGCATCCTCCCGGCCGAAAGGCGTCGTGATCGAGCAGTCGCCGGTGGGCGGAGTGACAGCGGTGCGGGGGACGACCGTGACGCTCAGCGTCTCCAGCGGTGCGACGCCCGTCGTCGTCCCGACGGTCGTCGGGCAGGCGCAGGGCTCTGCGGTGAACGCCCTCACGGCGGTCGGCCTGAAGCC
>DASXRA010000475.1:0-5404 GCA_036506855.1 Jatrophihabitantaceae bacterium | reverse complement strand
GGCCGGATCGACCTGGTCGGCACCCTCGAATCCACCCTCGTAGATGTCATCGCTCATTTCTCGACTCCACGCTCGTTCCGCTCCTCGCTCGCTGGCGCTCGCTGCGATGCTCGCTCGCTGTCGTCTTCGACGCTCATTTGGACTTCCGCTCGGTCATCGAGACGACCAGCGCGGGCATCAGGATGACCAGCAGCAAGACGACGACGATCACGGCGTTGATCGACGACGTGACGAGATAGGTCGTCAGCACCGCGACGAGGACGAGCGTCGCGAGGGCGGCCCAGGTCTCCTTGTGCCGGCGAAAGCGCGGCCCGTGGCGCCACAGGCGCGCGCGCCGCCAGGCAAGATCGCGCTTGGCCCGGCGCTGCCGCCGAGCCGCCTCGTCGGCCCGCGCTGCCTGCGCGGCGGCTGCCCGCTCGGCGGCCAGCGCCGCACGTTCGGCGCGGGCACGTGCGCGCTGCTTGCTCACAGCGTGCCCAGCCAGTTCGCCAGCAGGATCGCGCCGGTGTCACCGGACTTCTCCGGGTGGAACTGCGTCGCGCTGACCAGCCCGTGTTCGACCGCGGCGACGAAGTTCTCGCCGTGGTGGGCCGTAGCCACGGCGCCGTCGGTGTGGTGCACGGCGTAAGAGTGCACGAAGTAGAACCGCGTCCCGCCCGGGATGCCCGCGAAGAGCACCGAGCCGGCAGGCGCGTCGACCGTGTTCCAGCCGATGTGCGGCAAGATCGGCGCACGCAGCTGCTCGACGCGCCCAGGCAACACGGCCAGGCCGGCCGTCTCGACCCCGTGCTCGACACCGGTGTCGAAGAGCACCTGCATGCCGACGCAGATGCCGAGGATGGGCCGGGCGCCGTGCACCCGCTCAGCGACGATCTTCGGCCCGTCGACCGCAGTCAGCCCGGCCATGCAGGCAGCGAACGCGCCCACACCGGGAACGACGAGCCCGTCCGCTTCGGTGGCTGCGTGCGCGTCGGCGGTAACGGTCACCGACGCGCCGACACGTTCGAGTGCGCGCTGTGCCGATCGCAGATTGCCCGAGCCGTAGTCGAGTACGACGACCCGTTTCACAACACACCCTTGGTGGACGGGATGCCGCGCACGCGCGGGTCGAGCTCGGCCGCCGAGCGCAGTGCGCGCGCCGACGCCTTGTACTGGGCCTCGGTGATGTGGTGCCAGTCGCGTCCACTGTGGACGATCACGTGCAGCGCCAGCCCCGCATGGTGGGCGAACGACTCGAGGACGTGGTGGGTGAGCGTGCTCGGGTAGACCGGACCGATCGTCGGCGGCGCGCCCTCGGGCTCGCGGTGCACGAGGTAGGGACGGCCGGACAGGTCGACGGCCGCCTGGACGAGTGCTTCGTCCATGGGGATCAGCGCATCGCCGAATCGCCGGGTTCCCGCTTTGTCGCCGACGGCCTGTGCGAACGCCTGGCCGAGCGCGATCGCGGTGTCCTCGATCGTGTGGTGGGCGTCGATGTGCAGGTCGCCCTCGACGTGGACGCGCAGGTCGAACAGCCCGTGCTTGCCGAATGACGCCAGCATGTGGTCGAAGAAGCCGACGCCGGTCGAGATGTCCGCGATCCCCGCACCGTCGATCTCGAACTCGACCAGCACCTTCGTCTCAGCGGTCTGCCGCTCGACACGTCCCGTCCTCGTCATAGCAGCTCCTTCAGCGCGGCCCGAAACGCGGCCATCTCATCCGGCGTGCCGATCGACACCCGAAGCCAGCCGTCCGGGCCGGTCTCGCGGACCAGTACACCGCGGTCGAGCAGCCCCTGCCACACGGCATGCCGATCGTCGAACGTGCCGAACAGCACGAAGTTGGTGTCGGATTCGGCCGCCTCGAACCCTGCGGCACGCAGCCAGTCGACCGTCGCGTCGCGCTCGGCGCGAAGGTCGTCGACCCGCGCGAGCAACTCGGTGGCGTGCGCCAGGGCGACGCGCGCCACGGCCTGGCTGGTCGCCGACAGGTGGTACGGCAGCCGGACGATGCGCACCGCGTCGACCACGGCCGGCGCGGCGGCAAGGTAGCCGACGCGCCCGCCGGCGAGTGCGAACGCCTTGCTCATCGTGCGCGTGACGACCAGCCGCGGGTAGCGCGGCAGCAGCGACAGTGCGCTCGGCGTCCCGGTCCGGCGGAACTCGGCGTACGCCTCGTCGACCACGACGACGCCCGGTGCCGCGTCGCACACGGCCTCGATCACCGCGAGCGGAACGGCCGTGCCCGTCGGGTTGTTCGGCGACGCGAGCAGCACCACCGACGGCGCGTGCTCGCCGATCTGCGCGGCCACGTGGGCGACGTCGAGGGTGAAGTCGGCCTCCCGCCGCCCGAGGACCCACTTGGTGTGCGAGTCGCGCGCGTACTCCGGATACATCGAGTACGTCGGGGCGAACGACAGCGCCGTGCGTCCCGGACCACCGAATGCCTGCATTAGCTGCAGCATGATCTCGTTCGACCCGTTGGCCGCCCAGAGCTCGTCGGCGCTAAGGCCGTGCCCGAGGTAGGCGGCCAGATCGGCACGCAGCGCGAGCGCGTCACGGTCGGGGTAGCGGTTCAAGCCGCGCGCCGCGGAGGCGACCGCCGCTGCGATGTCGGCGACGACGGCCTCGGACGGCGGGTACGGGTTCTCGTTCACATTGAGCCGAACCGGGACGTCGAGCTGCGGGGCGCCGTAAGGCTGCTGGCCGCGCAGTTCGTCGCGCAGTGGCAGCTCCTCCAGCGTGACCTTCGCCGTGGAGCCGGGCGGCACAGTCACGGCAGCCGCACCGCGACGGCCGCACCGTGCGCGGGAAGATCCTCGGCGGCGGCCAGGGCGAGCACGTACGGCGCCGCCTCGGCGAGCGCGGCGTGCGTGTACTCGACGAGGTGCACGCCCTTCAGGAACGACTGCACCGACAACCCCGACGCGTAGCGCGCCGTGCATCCCGTCGGCAGCACGTGGTTGGAGCCGGCGCAGTAGTCGCCGAGCGACACCGGGCTCTGCGCACCCACGAAGACGCAGCCCGCGTTGCGGACCCGCTCGGCGACCCGGCGCGCGTCCGCGGTGATCACCTCGAGATGCTCGGCGGCATAGACGTCGACGACCGACAGGCCGTGTTCGAGATCGCGGACGAGCACCGTGGCCGACTGCTCGCCGGTCAGCGCGGCACGGATGCGCTCGACGTGCTTAGTGAGCCCGACCTGGCGCTCGACCTCGGCGTCGACGGCGTCAGCAAGCTCGGCGGAGTCGGTGACCAGGACGGACGCGGCCAACGGGTCGTGCTCGGCCTGGCTGATCAGGTCGGCCGCGACGTGCACCGGGTCCGCGGTGGCGTCGGCGAGCACCGCGATCTCGGTGGGACCGGCCTCGGCGTCGATGCCGATCACGCCGCGGAGCAGGCGCTTGGCCGCGGCCACGTAGACGTTGCCCGGGCCGGTGACCAGATCGACCGGCTCGATCCCCAGCGAAGCATCGCCGTATGCCAGCAGAGCAACGGCTTGCGCGCCGCCGACCGCGTACACCTCGTCGACGCCCAGCAGCGCGCACGCGGCAAGGATCGCCGGGTGCGGCGAGCCGCCGAAGTCGCGCTGCGGCGGGCTGCACACCGCGACGGACTCGACGCCGGCCACCTGCGCCGGCACGACGTTCATCACGACGCTCGACGGGTACACCGCGCGCCCGCCCGGCACGTAAAGACCGACCCGGCGCACCGGTACCCAGCGTTCGGTGACCGTGCCACCCGGCACCACCTGCACCTCGACCGTCTCGCGGCGTTGCGCCTCGTGCACGATGCGGGCGCGGCGGATCGACTCGGCAAGCGCGTCGCGGACGCCGGCGTCCAGCCCGTCCAGGGCCGTGGCCAGCGCATCTGCGGGCACTCGCGGGGCGGCGACGTCGACGCCGTCGAAGCGCAGCGTCGCCTCGCGGGCGGCCGCGTAGCCGCGAGTGCGCACCCCCTCGACGAGCGGTCGCACGGTCTCCAGCGCGGCGGTGACGTCGACCAGTGCGCGCGGCAGGGCACGCCGCGGGTCAGCCGACGCGGCGGTCAGATCGATCCGGCGCAACACGCCGCCAGTCTACGGACGACCATGCCCACGTCCTCGTGGTATTGCGCTCGATCGCCTACCGTCAGTGGTCGTGGACACGATCCCGGTCTTCCCGCTCGATCACGTCCTGCTGCCGGGGCTGCCGCTGCCACTGCACGTTTTCGAGCCGCGCTACCGGCAGATGCTCACCGACATCGAGGCATCGCACGGCGGGTTCGGCATCGTGGCCCTCAGCCGGGGATCGGAGACGTCCGCCGACGTCGACTTCGCGAAGATCGGCACGCTTGCCGAGATCTTGGAGAAAGAGCCCTATCCGGACGGCAGCTGCGATCTGCTCACCGTCGGCAGCCGGCGCTTTCGCATCGTCGATGTCGACTCGTCCGCGAAGCCCTACCTGCAGGCGCAGGTCGAGTGGCTCAGTGAGGACAACGGCGATCTCCCGGCCGACTTGGCGTTGATGGTCACCGCGCTGTTCGGGCGGTACAGCCAGGTGCTGTCCGACGTGAGCGACCGAGATCGCGACGTCGAGCTCGTCGGCGACCCGGTGCGGTTGTCCTACGAAGTCGCCGCGCGCGTCCAACTCCCGGTGTCGCAGCGGCAGAAGCTGCTCGCCATGCCGACCGCCGCGGACCGGCTGCTGGCCTGCCTGATCGTCATGCGCCGCGAGATCACCCTGATCGAGCAGACGCGCAGCATCCCGGTAGCGCTACAGGCCCCGCGCATCGTCCCGGCGTTGAACTAAAGCAGGGGCGACGCGGGCACCAAGTCGGCGTGCGGGTCCGGCTCGACCGGGCGGGCAAGATCGTCGCGCTTCGCGAACAGCACGAACACTCCGTAGACGAACAGCGCACTGACGGGCTCGGCGAGCAGCAACCCGGGGGCGTGCACCGTGATCGGAAGCTTGAGGGTGTCGCCGAGCGCTCCGGTTGTCTTACCGCCGCCGGTGACGCGGCCGACGACCTCGGTGAGCACGGCGCCGAGCAGGCCGCCCGCGCCCAGGGCCGCCGCGACAGCCGGGCCACGCGAGGCGCGATCCAGCCAGCTCAGCAACCCGGCGGCAAGTCCCACTCCGGCCGTGAGCAGCAGGAACCGCCCGTCCGAAGCGACGAACGACTCGTTCTCCAGCGGCACGACCGTGTGATTCAGGTAGGCGAAGCCGTGCGCTCGGGGCGCGATAGCCAGCCAGACGAAGCCGAGCAACACGCCGGCAAACGCCAGGCACCCGACGAGGACGCCGCCGACACGCAGGTCGCGCCGCGTGACCCACGGGCCAGAGGCGTCCGGCCGGAGCTCAGGCGTGGACGCTGACGATCCGACCCAGGAAGGCGGTGACATCCCCGCCAGTCTGTCAGTTCACCCGCGGGAGGCGGTCACCGGA
>DASXRA010000474.1:0-2139 GCA_036506855.1 Jatrophihabitantaceae bacterium | reverse complement strand
TGCATCCCCGCGGGGTCGGCGTCGTCATCGAGGCCGAGCACACCTGCATGACCCTGCGCGGCGTCGGGGCCACCGGTTCGTCCACCGTCACGTCGACTCTGCTCGGGACGTTGCGCGACGACTCACGAACTCGCCATGAGTTCTTCTCGCTCACCGGCAGCAACCACAACTGACTCGCCGAAACCATTGGACGCGACATGACCGAGACACCCGACAGCGTCGTGATCATCGGCGGTGGCCTCGCCGGCGCGAAAGCCGCGGAGGCCTTGCGCCAGCAGGGATATCGCGGCGCCGTGACACTGATCAGCAACGAGGCGGAGCCTCCGTACGAGCGACCGCCGCTGTCGAAGAGCTACCTCGCCGGCGAGTCCCCGTTCGAGGATGCACTCGTCCACCCGCAGCCGTGGTACGCCGAGCACGACGTCAACCTGCTGCTGAACACGAACGCCACCGCGATCGATCCGGTGCCCCACGCCGTCACGCTCGACGACGGATCGACCCTGCACTACGGCAAGTTGCTGCTTGCCACCGGTTCGGTGCCGCGTCGCCTGCCGGTACCGGGTGCCGACGCCGACGGCGTGCTGTACCTGCGCAGCCACGCCGACTCCGACGCCATCAAGGCCACCTTCGGTGCGGGGCGGCGGCTGGTCATCATCGGCGCGGGATGGATCGGCCTCGAGGTGGCGGCCGCGGCACGCGCGGCGGGCACTCACGTGACGATCGTCGAGATGGCCAAGCAGCCACTGCTCAACGTGCTAGGGCCAGAACTGGCACCAGCCTTCGCCGAACTGCACACGGCCAACGGCGTGGATCTGCGGCTCGGCGCGAGCCTGTCGGAGATCGTCACCGAAGGCGGGCGTGCGACGGGCGTCCGGCTGGGCGACGGCACGACGATCGCCGCCGACGCCGTCGTCGTCGGCATCGGCGTCGCGCCGAACGACAGCCTGGCCAAAGCAGCGGGCCTGGCCGTCGACAACGGCGTGCTCGTCGACGCCGGGCTGCGCTCCAGCGATCCCGACATCTTCGCGGTCGGCGACATCGCGAACCACGACCACCCGACACTTGGCGCTCGCGTCCGCGTCGAGCACTGGGCCACGGCGCTGAACCATCCCGGCACTGCCGTCGCGGCGATGCTCGGCGCCACCGGCAGTGACGCCAGCTACGACGAACTGCCCTACTTCTTCAGCGACCAGTACGACCTGGGCATGGAGTACATCGGCCATGCTCCGCCCGGGTCCTATGATCGCGTGGTCGTCCGCGGCGACGTCGGCAAACGCGAGTTCGTGGCGTTCTGGGTCGACGGCGACAACCGGATCAAGGCAGCGATGAACGTCAACGTCTGGGACGTCGTCGACGCGATCAAGCCGCTGATCGCCGCCGGGACTGTGGTCGATCCGGTACGGCTCGCCGACCCGGCGGTGGCGTACCGGGACGTCGCGGCGAACGGGTCGGCTTAGGCGCCGACCGGGCGCACGGTGCGCACGGCACCGAGCCAACGTTCAAGGGGTAACGAGCCTCGGCGCGCGGCGGTGATGCCCGCGTCGAGCAGCACGGCATACGGCGTCGCGGCAAGCTCCGGCACTTGCGGCCGGGCGAGGAAGGCCTCGCGCTCGTCGTCGCCGAACTCGGTCGGGTCCGTGCCGGTCAACCGGCACCAGAGGATGAAGACGGTCTCCTCCGCGGTCGCCATGTTCGACCACCTCCCTCGACGAGGGTCCGCGCGGGACGTGACGGGGCATGATCGCCGAGGTGTCGTGTCGGCAAACGTTGAGTCACGAGCCAACTGATCAAGCCGGGTGGTATCCGATTTATCAGACGACTGCGCCGTCATCGTCCTCGTCGTCGGGCGGGCGTTCGCGCAGCCGCATGAGCAGGATGCCCGCGCCGACAAGGACGCCGGCGACACCCGCCAGGAAGCTGAAGTCGCTCGGCAGCCCGAACTCGCTGCCCAGGATCAGTACGACGATCGACGCGGACATGATCAGCAGCGCCCCGATCGTCGCACCGGACAGCCGCGGCAGCGGCGGCGGCGGGGGTGGGACGTAATGCTCCTCGTCGTCCTCGGCCGACGTATCGGTGAAGCCGGGCTCGATCCGGGCGCGCCACTCGGCGTCCTCGCGAGTGAGGTCACGTTCGGCC
>DASXRA010000473.1:0-2195 GCA_036506855.1 Jatrophihabitantaceae bacterium | reverse complement strand
GAAGATCTCGGCGACGTCGCTGACTGTCGGTCCGGTTGGCTGCGCGTCGTCCGGGTCGACGTATCCCTCGCCCCTCACCCATCCGACGGGCCACTGATGTCGCGCGTGCTCGACGTCGAGCTTGAATGCCTTCGCGCGATTGAGGTCCGTGAAGGTCTCCGCCTGCTCCTTCACACCAGCTGACGCGCGGCCGCCACCGAGCACCCAGCAGACCTGGTAGGAGACGCCACCGTCGGCGCGCCGACGGTGCTTGATCCGAGCCACTTCCGCCCCCCGGGGTGGGACATGGGTGGGACATGCCATCCGGAGGGATGCTAACAGCCCTGGAATATATGGGCTTTCTTGGTGGGCAAGGGGGGAGTTGAACCCCCACGTCCTTACGGACACACGGACCTGAACCGTGCGCGTCTGCCATTCCGCCACTTGCCCGTAGCGCGCGAGATTTCTGCCACGCACCAGCCGCGGCAGTGCGCCAGATTAGCACGCAGGGTTGGCGACCTCGGTGGGCGCAGGGCCAGCATGGACGTACGCAAGTACCATCATTCGAGCGCGCGGGGCCAGCGCGGCGCGTTGTTGTGCCGTGGCGTCCGCGGAGCATCGCCGACCAGGCCCGCACGCGGGCCGCGAAACCACTGGCAGGAGGGCCGCGATGAGCGAGCGCATCGAGCAGCCAATCGGGCTCAGCGCGCACGACGGCTCGTCGCTCCCGGCAGCGAAGCGAGGATCGACATGAGCTTGGCGCAGCGTTTCGAGCGCCGTCTCGAAAGCGTGGTGGGAACGGCATTCGCTCGCGTCTTCAAAGGGCAGGTCGAGCCGGTCGAGATCGGTTCGGCGCTGCAGCGCGAGGCGACCGACAAACGCAACGTGATGCCCAGCGGCGAGGTTCTAGCGCCGAACCGCTACCGCGTCACCCTCGCCCCGTCCGACTACGAGCGGCTCGTGCCCTGGGAGGTACAGCTCACCAACTCCCTGGCCGAGCTCGTGCAGGAGCACCTGGACGAGAACAGCTGGCGCACGGCGGGCGATGTCGAGGTGTACCTGGCCCGCGACGACTCGCTGCACACCGGCGTCTTCGGCGTCGCCTCTCGCATGGAGTCCAACGCGGCCCCGCGGCAGCGCCCGTACGACTCACTGTCGATACCGGGCGTGCCGGGCCATGCCCCCGGCGACTACCAGCACCCGTTCGGCAGCGCACCCGCGCCGGCGCCGCAGTACGTCCCCGGCTACGACCCGGGCGGTCCGCCGCACGACGCCGATCCGTACCTCGGCGGGGGCCCGACATCGCGGGTGCCGCCGCCACAGCCGGTGCAGGTGCCGCCGATCATGCCGTCCTATCCGCAGCCTGCGCCCTCGGCGCTGCCGGACGGTCCGTACATCCCGCCGGCGCCGTTCTCGCCGCAGGGCCCGCCCATGGGCGGCCCGCCGGGCGGCCCGCAGGGGAACGACCACTTCGGCGGCATGCCCGGCACGGCTGTGCGAGGCGTCCTGCTGATCGACGGCACCTCGCGGCGCTACGACCTGCACCTCGGCAGCAACTTCATCGGACGCGGCACCGACGCCGACCTGCAGCTGCTCGACCAGGGTGTCTCGCGCCGCCACCTCGACGTGCACTTCGACGGCAACTACGCGACGGCCAACGACCTCGGCTCGACCAACGGCACGAGTGTCAACGGACACGACATCAAGAGCCAGCTGCTGCAGCACGGCGACGTGGTCCGCGTCGGGCACACCCGGCTGGTGTTCCAGCAGGAGCGCGGGTGACACCACCCCGGGGACGGCACGTTCGCAGGCGGGGACGCACGTGAACTCACCGCTGGCGATCCAGCTGATGCGGTTCGGGTTTCTGGCGCTGCTGTGGCTGTTCGTCCTTGCTGCGGTGCGCGTCGTTCGAGCCGACCTCAGGGTCAGCGGTCAGCCCCGTGTCGGGGTCCCACCGCCCGCTCGACGACGCGGACGTGGCGCCCCGCCGCCACACGGCCCGCGGCGCGCGTCCGTCCTGATCGTGACTGCCGGCGGGCTGGCCGGAACGCGGATCGGCTTGACCGGCGCGCCGGTGCTGATCGGACGAGCCGACGACTCGACGCTCGTCCTCACCGACGACTACGCCAGCACCCGGCACGCCCGGATCAGCCAGCAGGAAGGCGTCTGGTTCGTCGAAGACCTCGGCTCCACGAACGGCACGTACCTCGGCCAGC
>DASXRA010000472.1:0-24631 GCA_036506855.1 Jatrophihabitantaceae bacterium | reverse complement strand
CGCGCCTGGCGGCTTCGGGCCGGCTCGGCGTGCTTTGCTGCTGGTCCGACCAGATCCGTCCGGAGATTTTGGTCGGCCAGGCGGCAAGGCGGCCAAAGCGGATCTCCTTATCGCGCCGGCCGGACGACATGGTTGTGGACGTGCTCGAACACGACGGCGGTACGCACGTCGGCGACTTCTGAACGCTTTGTCAGCGAGTCGAGGACGAAGTCCTGCAATGCCTGCGGAGTCGGCACCGCTACGTGGACGAGTGTGTCCTCGAATCCGGTGATGATGTAGACGTTCAATGTCTCGGGCAGCGCGGCGACGAAGTCCCGGAAGCCGTGCATGATCGCCCGCGACTGCGGCCGCAGCCGGACGAAGATCATCGCCTGGACGGGCCGGCCCAGCGCGGCGAGGTCGGCCTCGGCGTGATAGCCGGTGATCACTCCGCGGCTGCGCAGCGAGCGCATCCGTTCCAGGCTGGTCGACGGCGCGACGCGCAGCTGGTCCGCGAGCCCCCGGTTGCTGCGCCGACCGTCAGCCTGCAGGGCGGCGATCAGCGCCGAATCAAGTTCGTCCACGAGCACCTCCTTGGTGCGGCTTGCCGAACTTCGTTCGGATCTTGTATGCGCATGCCGGTGATTCTCCTAGATTCGTCGACGATGACCACCGAGACGAACGCCCGGCCCGATACCAAGATCGCGGTGATTCTCCGCGAGGATCTCGCCGCCTGGCAGAAGCTGAACATGACCGCATTCCTCGTCAGCGGCGTCGCGCATACCGCACCGGAGTCGATCGGCGAGGCGTACGCCGATGCCGACGGTACGAAATACCTGCCGATGTTCGGCCAGCCGGTTCTCGTCTTTGCCGCTACCTCCGACGAGCTCACCCGCAGCCTCGATCGGGCGCTCGCGCGCAACGTCGTCCCGGCCGTGTTCACCGAGGAGCTGTTCGCGACCGGCAACGACATCGACAACCGCGCCGCCGTCGCTGCGGTCGCTCGCGGCGAGTTGCGGCTGACCGGCCTCGCGCTGCGCGCCGACCGCCGTGACGTCGACAAGATCACGAAGGGCCTGCGCCTGCACCGCTGACCCAGCGCGTAGATGTGAGCAGAGCCGCTTTCAGCGATTGCAAGCGTTACCGGCAAGTACAGTCAAAGGGATCCCCGGCGTCAGTTGCGCGCCGCGATCCGTGCGCGCGGCTGGCAGTCAACGGCGACTGCGAGGAGATTCGCGATGACGATAAGCACCATTCCCGGCCTCGATGCTGCACAGACCACCCATAAACGGCTGCTCGGCTGGGTTCGGGAGACCGCCGAGCTGACCCAGCCCGACCGCGTCGAATGGGTCGACGGTTCGCCCGAGGAATGGGTGCGGATCACCGACCTGCTCGTCGAGGCCGGGACGTTCACCCGGCTCAATCCCGACAAGCTGCCCAACTCGTTCTACGCCGCGTCCGACCCGACCGATGTCGCCCGGGTCGAGGACCGCACGTTCATCTGCAGCCGTGATTCCCGTGACGCCGGGCCGACCAACAACTGGATGGACCCCGACGACATGAAGGCCATCGTCACCGAGCGGTTCCGTGGCTCGATGCGGGGCCGCACGATGTACGTACTGCCGTACTGCATGGGACCGCTGGATGCCGCCAAGCCGCTGCTGGGCGTCGAGATCACCGATTCGCCGTACGTGGTCGCGTCGATGCACATCATGACGAGGTGCGGCCTCAAGGCGTTGGCAAAATTCGGCGAGGACGCCGAGTTCGAGCCCGGTCTGCACAGTGTCGGCGCGCCGCTCGAACCCGGCGACGTCGACGTCCCGTGGCCGTGCAACGAGACGAAGTACATCGTGCACTTTCCCGAGGAGCGGCTGATCTGGTCCTACGGCTCGGGCTACGGCGGCAACGCGCTGCTGGGCAAGAAGTGCTACTCGCTGCGCATCGCCTCGGTGAAGGCGCGCGACGAGGGCTGGCTCGCCGAGCACATGCTCATCGCCAAGCTGATCTCGCCGCAGAAGAAGGCGTACTACATCGCGGCGGCCTTCCCGAGCTCGTGCGGCAAGACCAACCTCGCGATGCTCGAGGCGACGCTGCCCGGCTGGCGGCTCGAGACGATCGGCGACGACATCGCGTGGATGCGCATCGGCGACGACGGCCGCCTCTATGCCGTCAACCCGGAGAACGGCTTCTTCGGCGTAGCACCGGGCACCGACTGGCGTACCAACCCGAACGCGATGCGCACGATCGCGAAGGGCAACTCGATCTTCACCAACGTTGCGCTCACCGACGACGGCGACGTCTGGTGGGAGGGCATGGGCGAACCGCCAGCTCACCTGACCGACTGGCAGGGCCGCCACTGGACGCCGGAGTCGAACGAGCCGGCCGCGCATCCGAACTCGCGGTACTGCACGCCGCTCGAGCAGTGTGACAGCCGCGCGCCCGAATGGGACGACCCGAAGGGCGTCCCGCTCGACGCCATCTTCTTCGGTGGACGCCGGCGCGACACCGTCCCGCTGGCCACCGAGGCACGCGACTGGCAGCACGGCGTCTTCCTGGGGGCGACCCTGTCGTCGGAGACCACGGCGGCGGCCACCGGCGAGGTCGGCATCGTGCGCCGCGACCCGATGGCGATGCTGCCGTTCATCGGCTACAACGCCGGCGACTACTTCGCGCATTGGATCGAGGTCGGCAAGGGCGCCGACGCCCTGAAGCTGCCGAAGATCTTCTACGTGAACTGGTTCCGCCGTTCCGCTGACGGCAGGTTCCTGTGGCCGGGGTTCGGCGAGAACATCCGCGTGCTCAAGTGGGCGATCGAGCGCATCGAAGGCAGAGCCGACGCGGTCGATACGCCGATCGGGCGCGTCCCGACCGTCGAGTCACTCGACCTCGACGGCTTGGACGTGTCGCCGGAGCAGGCGCGGGCCGCCCTGCGCGTCGAGCTGGCCGAGTGGCGCGACGAGGTGCCGCGTATCGAGCAATGGTTCGACAAGATCGGCGCCGAGCTGCCGACGTCCCTGCGCGACGAGCTGGAAGCGCTGAAATTGCGCCTAGCCGACTGAGGACTGTTCCGCGTCGAGCGCGAGAATCCGGCCGGTCACCGACTCGCCGTCCAGCCGCACAATGGCCGACGCCACCGACTCGGTGCGCACGATCGAGGGGAAATTGTTCGGCGCGAGTGCATTGACCCGCACGCCGAACACTCCGAACTCGGCGGCCAGGTGCCGGGTGAGCTGGTTCAGCGCGGACTTCGACGCGGCGTAGACCGCCTGCCCGCCGGGATAGACCCGCGACCCCGAGAGGCTCGACACGTTGACGACGTTGCGGTTGTGATCGCGGTTCTCCAGGTCGCGGTGCAGCCAGAACCGCTGCGCGAGCCGGGTGGCGAACCGCAGTGGAACGCCGACGTTCACCGCGAAATGCTTCTCGACGCTGTCCAGCGCGGCGTCGCCGTCCACGATGCCTTGCGGGTGCAGACCCACGTACGCAGCGTTGTTGACGAGCAGATCGACGCGTCCGAACCGCGCCAGCGCGATGTCGACGACGCGCTCGACCTCGCCGTCACGCTCGAGGTCGGCGTGGACGTTGTACACGCGGACGTCGTTGTCGGGCAGCTCCGCGTCGGGTTCGAGCGGGTCGACGAACCACTCGTGCTGGGACGCGACTCCCGGCGCGCGCCGCCGGCAGACCGCCACGACGTCGTATTGCCCGCCGTACGCGCGGCAGAACGCGTCGCCCAGCGTCCCGCCCGCGCCGGTCAGCAGGCAGACCCTGCGCTCACCAGTACTCAATGCTGTGATCCCCCCACCGTTCGATGACCTCGTCCTTGGTGCGGTGCAACCACATCACGATCGAGTTGCGCGGCTTCGTGCGGTTACTGACGAACGCGTGCCACGAACGGGGTGTGCACTCGAAGAAGACCATCGAGTTGTTGATCGGCGGGACGGCCACCGCCGGGCCACCACGCGCGGACGCGACGTCGGCGAACAGCCCGGTCTCACCGCCGTCGCCGGGCTCCCACGGCGGATTGCCCAGATAGAACAGCAGGGAGACCGCCCGGACGCTTTCGCGTGCCGTTACGCCGGCCGGCCGCTCGCCCGTGTGCAGCGCGACCCCGCCGGTGTGCTCCAGCCGGATCTCGTCCGGGGCCGGCGGCGGACCGGCGAACCACGCCGGGTTGAGGTCGTTGTGCGGCCAGCCGCTCTGACTGCCCGGCTCGTGGTGGTGCAGGGTCGCGGTGACGTCGCCCGTAGCTCGCACGCCAGCCACCCGCGCGACCAGGTCGTGCCACTCGCGCGAGACGAAGATGCCGAGCGGCCCGCCGCGAAACCGGCTGACGCTCACGCCGGACGCGTCGTAGCCCTTCATATTCCGGACGAACGTGTCCGGGTGCTCCCGCTCTATGCGCCGGAACTCGTCGTCGAGCCGGGCGTAGAAGTCGGGTGCGAAGACGTCCCGCGCGTACACGTGCGGGAAGGGATTCGTGCGACGCACCCACCGGCGGTTCGCGAGCAACTCGCCGAGCCGGGGCTGGACTGCCGACGCCGCGGGATGCGCCTGCACCTCAGCCGTCATTGCCCGCCTCCGTCCAGTCGGTACCTTATGCGGCACCTACTATGCACCGCCTCGGGGCTCGGCCGAGCAGCAGCACTGGGGCGGAGCCGCGTGCGGCTCCGCCCCAGTTGCTACGCAGCTACGTCGAGGTGGCGCGGGCCAGCGGCTCCGATACCGCGGACGTGACGCTGCCGTTCCCGGTGAGCGTCGTGCCGTCAACGCTCGTCTGACCACACGATCAGGTCGGCGCCGTCGCGGGACGCCGCGATCAGTTCGGCGTTGCGCTGGTCGCTGCCGTACGCCCTTCCCTCCGCCTCGGCGCGCGTGCGCCCGAACGCCATATGGCGCGCGACCAGCCGCGCCAGCCGGGCCTGCTCGTCCGCATCGACGTACCAGACCTCGTCCAGCAGCGCGCGCGCCTGCGGCCAGTGCAGCAGGTAGTTGCCCTCGGTGATGACGAGCGGCACCCCGCGCGGCACGGCGATCGCGCCCGCGATCGGCTCCTCGATCTCGCGGCGGAACTCCGGTGCGTAGACGACGTCCTCCGCGTTGGCCCGCAACCGCTGCAGCAGCGCGACGTAGCCGGCGGCGTCGAACGTGTCGGGCGCACCCTTGCGCTCATGCCGGCCCAGGCGGTGCAGCTCGGACGCCGCGAGGTGGAATCCGTCCATCGGCACGAGCACCGCATCGGGGGCGAGCGCCTGGGCCAGGGTCGCGGCCAGCGTCGACTTGCCCGCTGCCGGCGCGCCGGTGATGCCGAGCATCCGGCGCCGGCCCGCAGTGATCAGCCCCCGTGCGCGCTCGATCAGGTCCTGCACAGTCAAGCTGCAGCGTGATCGTTCATCCGGCCGACTGCGCTCTCGATCATCGATCGGGTGACCGCGTCGTGCAGGAACCGAACCGGCATGAAGTACACCCTGCCGCGCCACCCTTTCAGCGCCACCGCGGTGGTCACGTACAGCAGGCCGGCTGCCGGATCCACCTGCACGCCGGCTGCGAAGTGCAGGTGGATGTCGTCGGTGTCGATCACCGCCTCGTCACCGACGATGCGGTCGACGGCCAGCATGGCCTGTTCGCCCGGTGGCAGCCGCAGCAGCTTGGCAACGATCGCTCGGACGCCGCCCAGCGCCTTGACCCAGACCGGTAGCGATCGCAAGTCGAAAATGGCGCGCGCCCAGGCGGCCGCGTCGTCCGTCGCGTCGTGCGGGATCGCGACGATCGTCGTCGACGCCCAATCCGGTCGCGGGACGATGTCGAATGCAGCGGACAAGCCAGCGCCTCCGTACGCTTGCGTATGGTGCTCGTCCATACGCTAGCGTATGCGTATGCCTGACACCAGACTGAGCCAAGACGACTGGGTCGACGCCGCCGTCCAAGCGCTGCTCCACGAGGGCCCCGGCGGCGTTGCCGTACAGCCACTCGCGCGGCGCCTCAAGACGACGAAGGGCTCGTTCTACTGGCACTTCTCCTCGCGCGAGGACTTGCTGCGCGCCGCGCTCGACCGGTGGGAGACCGTCGCGACGGACGACGTCATCGCGTCCGTCGAGGAACAGTCCGACGATCCGGGCACGAAGGCCACGCTGCTGATCGCCGAAGTCACGGCGTACAGCCAGGAGCATCCCGGCGAGTTGCTGCTACTCGCGGATGCGGCGCATCCCGACATCGGCGCGGCGATCGAGCGGGTCACCGATCGGCGGATCGACTACATCGCACGCCTGCTGCGTGGGGCCGGGCTCACCCCGGCTGCCGCTCAGCGGCGGGCGACGCTCGCGTACGCCGCCTATCTCGGCCATGCACAGCTGGCACACGCCGTGCCGTCTGTCCTGCCGCAGAGCACGCGTGGTCAGCACGCCCTCGCCGCCGAGCTGGCCGAGATCGTCCTCGGCTAGCCCGCGTCGGCCGCGAAATTCGGTTGCTGCCCGGGCGTAGCGTCGATTAACCGTGAGCGTCGACGCAAGAACCGAAGACACCGTTCTGCTCGCCGAACGTTCCCACCTCGATCTGGCCCGGCGCTGCCTGGACGCCATGCGCGCCAGCGCCGAGGGCATCGCAGACTACGGGGTCGACGAGCTGGCCAGCCAAAGCCTCGGCCGGCTGCGCACCCGCCGACTCGAGGCGCTGGCCGCCGACCCCGACGCGCCGCCGTTCTTCGGCCGGACCGACCGCGACAACGGCGAGACGTTCCACATCGGGCGCCGGCACGTCCGGGACGCGAGCGGCGATCCGGTCGTCATCGACTGGCGGGCGCCGATCTCGCAGGCGTTCTACCGCGCGTCTCCGTCCGAGCGGATGGGCGTGGGGCTGCGACGGCGCTTCGGCTTCCATGACGGACTGCTCAGCTCTTACGAGGACGAGCACCTCGACCGCGGCGAGGCGCTGGGCCTGCGGTCCGACCTGCTGCGCGAGGAGATCGAGCGCCCGCGCGTCGGCCCGATGCGTGACATCGTCGCCACCATCCAGCCTGACCAGGACGATCTCGTGCGCGCCGACCTCGACACGTCGCTGTGCATCCAGGGCGCGCCGGGCACGGGCAAGACGGCGGTCGGCCTGCACCGCGCCGCGTACCTGCTCTACACCTACCCGGCGCGGCTGCGTCGTTCCGGCGTGCTCGTCGTCGGGCCGAACCGGGCGTTCCTGCACTACATCGCCCAGGTGCTGCCGGCGCTCGGCGAGGGAGGCATCGAGCAGGCGACGGTCGACGACCTGGTCGCGCATGTGCCGGTGACCGGCGCCGAGCCCGCCGGGACGGCCGTGCTCAAGGGCGACGCCCGCATGGCAGACGTGCTGCGCCGGGCCGTGTTCTCGCACGTCAATCGGCCGGCCGACGACGTGGTGGCGGTCATCGGCACTCGGCGGTACCGGATCCCGGAGCACCGGCTGCGACGCTACGTCGACGACGCACGCCGGGCCGACGTGCGCTGGTCGGTCGTGCGCGACCGGCTGCGGCAGCAGCTTGCCGAGGACGTCCGGCGGCAGCGCGAGGATGTCGGGGGAGCGCCGTCCGACGCCGAGACGGCGCGGATCGCCCGCTCGCCGGCGGTACGCGAATTCGTCGACTCGGTCTGGCCGGCGCTGGATGCGTCGAAGCTGCTGGCCCGGCTGTACGCGGACGCCGACTTCCTGCTGCGTTGCTCGCGCACGACGCTGACTGACGACGAGCGGACGCTGCTGCTGCGCCCGCGCCCCGCCAGGACGCCGCGCTGGACGCCGGCCGACGCCGTGCTGATCGACGAGCTGGCGGCGCTCCTCGACGGTGCGCCGTCCTACGTCCACGTGGTGGTCGACGAGGCGCAGGATCTCTCGCCGATGCAGTGCCGGGCCGTGGCTCGGCGCTGCCCGCTCGGGTCGGTCACCGTGCTGGGCGATCTGGCGCAGGCGACCACCCCGTGGGCGCCGGGCTCGTGGGCGGTCACGCTGGCGCATCTGGGGCACGACGGCGCGTCGATCCGTCCGCTGACAGCCGGCTACCGCGTGCCGGGCGAGGTCCTCGAGGTGGCCAACCGGCTGCTGCCGCACGTGGCCGCGGACGTCCCTCCGGCGACGTCCGTACGCCAGGGTACGGACGCGCTTCGCTACGCCCCTACGCCGCGCCTCGTCGAAACGGTGCGCGACTACCTCGACATCGAGGGATCGGTCGGCGTGATCGTGCCGGACGCGCGCGCCGTGCAGATCCTGGACCAGCTTCGAGCGGCGGGCATCGCGGCTGAGCGTCTCGACGACGAGGACGATCCGCGGGTGGCGGTAGTGCCGGCAAGTTCGGCCAAGGGCCTGGAGTTCGACTCGGTCGTCCTCGTGGAACCCGCGCAGATCGTCGGCGCCGAGCCGACGCGCCCCGGCGGCCTGCGCCGCCTGTACGTAACCCTGACCCGAGCCGTGTCTCGGCTGACAATCGTCCACGACGAGTCACTGCCCGCAGAGCTCACCTAACCGATTGCGCAACATTTGGCAGCGTCAGGCTGCCAGAAGTTGCTCGATTTGGCGCAGGACGGCGTTGGGACGCTGGGTAAGCATCGTCCACGTCACACGAATCACCCGCCAGCCCATCGCGACCAGTTCGTTGTGCCGCTGCCGATCACTGTCGAATCGATCGGATCCGTCATCGTGGTATCGGCGGCCGTCGACCTCGACGGCAAGTTGCCGCTCGGGAAAGGCGATGTCGATGAAGGCAACACCGCTCGGCAGTCGCACCTCGTATTGCGGCACCCATCCGGTGATCGCGGCGCGGCGTAGCAGCTGATGCAGGCGGCGTTCTGACTCGGCGTGGGCTCCCGGCTCGATCTCGGCGAGCAGCCGGCGTAGCTGGCCGTTGCCGGTTCGGCCCCTGCCATCGCGAATGGCGTGCTCGAGTTCGTACTCCTGCAGCCAGCATTGCTGCACGGCGCGATCGAGCAGCGAGCGCGCCGACCCGAGCCGCTCGGTGCGCAGCAGGTCGATGACCGTTTGCGGACGGTCGGTGACCGGCAAGCCGTCGTAGGAGATCCGGTGCAGCCGCGCGAGCGGCACCCGATGCGTCTGTACGCCCGGGACGGCTCGCCTGAACCGGCGGTCGGCCACCGTCACGTGCACGACCGTGGATCGCGGAACCGGCAACCGCCACACAGCCGCCGCGGATCGATGACTGATGACGCCGCCGGACCACAAGGCCGCCGCCCACATGCGCTGTCGACTCGAACCCGGTACCGGGCGCGGCGAGTAGACGCCCGGTAGGAGTTCGAGCAGTTCTCGGCGGGCGACGAGTCCGTCTATTCGCGCATGGCCGACGCCGGCGTCACGTAGTTGGTCGCGGCTGATCACGCCGCTCTGCCGCCGCGCCCAGTCCCGCCAATCCATCGACGTAGTGTGGCTGATTGGCGAGTTCGCGCGCGGCGCTCATCCACAGCCCGGATCGCGCAACATTTGGCTGCCTGAGACTGCCAAATGTTGCGCGATCGGGTCAGGCTACGAGCCGAAGTAGGTCAGCACCCTGCCCATCAGGTCGGTTTGGTCACCGGCGCCGCCGTAGGCCTCGAAGGGGAACGCCAGGAACACGACCTTGTACGAGCCTTCCGCCACGCTCAGCGCATCCGGCGCCGATACGTCGTCGGTGAACGCCGCCTGTGCCGCGCCCGTCGGCGTGATCCGGTCCTCGAAGTTGGCGCCGAGCACCGCGTGGTTGAGCGGCACCGTGCCGATGCCGTTGGTCACCGGGTTACCGGCGACGCCGTGCACAGCAGCCGTGGCCTTGTCGTTCTGCGTCTCGCTGCCGTCCCACTGGATGTGCAGGTAGTTCTTCACGAACGCGGTCGTGCCGGCTGCCTGGTCCAGGATGTCCTGGCCCGACATGAACAGCCTGCCGCCACCGTCCAGGTACGTCTTCAGCTCCGATTCGTACGGCGTGATCGGCGCCGGATACGCGTTGCCCGTGAACCAGACGACGTTCTTGTACGCCGTCAGCAGCGACACCGGGATCTCCGGGTTCGCGGACAGGTCCCACGTGCTGAAGCTGGCCCCGTTCGCGGTCAGCGCGGCCTGGTAGTACTGCTGGACTTGGACGGCCGGAGCTGCGCCGTCCTCGTCGACGAGCAGCGTGTCGCGCGCGACCGCGATGGTCGTGATCGTGGACGTCGCCTTCACCGACGCGTCAGCGCCGGACGTCGCCGTGAGCGTCGTGTCGTTGGTCGCCCCGTCCGCCGCATCGGAAGGCACACTCACCCGAATGCACACGTCGATACTGTCGCCCGGCGGGACCGTCGGTGTCGTGGTCAGGGCCGTCGTGCAGTCAGCGGCATACGCCCTTGCCGGCCAGCCGCTCGCCGTCGTCAGGGCATAAGCGTCCGGCAGGTAACCGTCGTTGGTCACGTGCACCGTGTACTTCGCGTCGGTGCCGACCCGTCCGCCGCCCGACTGCGATTCCGGATCGACGGTGACCTTGTGGGCCGGCGCGATCGTGATCGTGTGCGGGCTACCAGTCGCGCTTGCACCTTGGTCGGACTTCACGACGATGTCGTCGTTGACGATCGACTTGACCGTCGAGGCGAGGTTCGGCGTGATCTTCACTGCGAACTTCACCGAGACGCTGCCGCCGGCCGGGACCGTCAGGCCGTCCCACCGCACCGAGCCGCCGCCGAACGTGCCGCCGTTGCCGGCTGACACGAACGACGTGAACGTCGGGATCGGTTCGTGGATCGTCACGCCGGTCGCCGCCGCATTACCCACGTTGCGGACGGTGATCGTGTACTCGATCGTGCTGCCCGGACCCACCGGCTTGCCGGTGTCGGACTTCGACACGACGAGTCCCGGCGTGGACGCCCCGGTGTTCAGGGTGTACGCGCCGCGGCCGTGCGTGCCGTTGATGAGCAGCGCGTGCGAGGCGTCGTAGTCGAGCTGCCACGACGACACCTTCGGTATACCGGTGCCGAGCCGCTGCCACGTCGTACCGCTGTTGATCGACACGAACGTGCCGACGTCGGTGCCCGCGTAAAGAGTGCTGTCCGACGACGGGTCGAGCACGATCGAGTTCACCGGGACGTCGGGCAGCGAACCAGTCACGTTCGACCAGTGCGCGCCGCCGTCGGTGGTCTTGAAGATGTGCCCGCTGTTGCCGGGCGTCGCCGCGCCGAATCCGGCGTAGGAGATGTAGGCGATGCGCCAGTTCGAGCGGTCGACCGCGAACTGCGTGACGGGCCGGCCCGGCAGAGTCTGCGTGCCCACCCTGTGCCACGACGGGCTGTCCGACGTCACCGCGTCCGGGCTGACCTGCACGACGCCGTCGTCGGTACCGACGTACACGCCGTCGCCGCCGTCGGCGAGGCCGATCGCGCTGATCAGGCAACCGCGTGTGCCGTTCGGCGCGGTGCCCGTGCAGCCGGTGGTCAGATCCTGGCTGATCGGGTCCCAGTGCACGTCGCCGGCAGAGGGAGCCTCGGCGTTGTTCGTGCGGTAGAGGCGATACGTGCCGGTGAACAGCTGGTTCGTGTTGGCCCGGTTCTGTACCCACGGCAGGTAGAACTCGGCTCGATCGGTCAGGTTGATACCGCCGTCGATCGCCTCGTTGCCGAAGAACGTGTTCGTCTCGGACGGGCCGTAGCGGTACGGCGAGATCCCGAAGTAGGTACCGAACACGTATGCCGGGACGGTCGGGTTGAGCGTGTTGGGCGTCGTCTGGTCGACGATCACCTGGCCGCCGTCGCCGCTGGCCTGGTCGAACCACCGGGTGTTGGCGATCGACTTGCGCAGCGTGCCGTTGTCCTGGGTGCCTCCCCAGTACTGGCCGGGGATGTTCGGCACGGTCGCGATGCTCGTGAACTGCGTGATCCGAAGCCCGGTCGAGTGGATCAGCCCAGCGGTGGTGGGGTTGACCGTTCCGTTGAGGTTCTCCCAGTCGACGGTGTTGAGCGGCGCGCCCGCGGCCCGTCCGCCTCCGGTGAATGACTGCCACACGCCGCCGTCGTTGCCGATCACCACGTGCTGGGTGTTGTTCGGCTGGAACGCGAACGCGTGGAAGTCGGGGTGCAGGTCGTAGCCGAGGCTCTGCCACGTCACCCCGCCGTCCTTGGACCGGTAGATGCCGCCGGACTGCGGCGAGTTGCTGTAGCCGTAGGAGCCCTCGACGTAGACGACATCGGGGTTGGTCGGATCGGGCTTGACCTCGTTGTCGTAGAAGCACTGTGTGGTGCAGTAATCGCTGATCGAGTTGCTACCCGAGCCGGTGTTCGTCGCCGTCCATGTCGCGCCGTCGTCGGTCGTCTTGTAGACCCGCGCCGCGTGGTGGGCGTCGCTCAGGTCGAAGTAGTCGAAGCCGCTGTAGACGGTCGCGTGCGCGGCGCCGGCCGGGTGCGAGATGCCCAGCGAGAACCGGGTGCCACCTTCGAGATAGTTACCCGGCGGCAGGTTGCCAAGCGCGCTCGTCCAGGTCGCGCCGCCGTCGGTCGACCGGTAGATGCCGTCGCCCCAGAACGAGGCCCACAGCACGTTGAAGTTCTGCGGGTCGGCGACCAGGTCGGTGGCACCGTGGATCTCGTTTGTCGTGCCCTTCTTCAAGGTCCAGTGGGCGCCGCCGTCCGTCGACTCCCAGACACCGAACGGATCGGCCGCGGGGTGGGTGGTGCGCCGGGCGCCCCCGCGTCCGCGCAGCGTGGAGATGTAGAGGTGGTTGGCGTTTGCGGGGTCGACCACGATGTCAGACGACGCCTGGCCGTCGAATCGATCACCGGACACCTGCTTCCAGGTCACGCCGCCGTCCGCCGACCGGTACACGCCGTGGCCGTAGTAGCTGTCGCCGGAAAGCGCACCCTCGCCGGTACCGAGGTACACGATGTTGTCGTTACTCGGGGCGATCGCCAGCGCGCCGACGGACTGCGTGTCGGTGTCGAGCGTGCGCGACGTCCACGTCTGGGTCGCCTCGCTGTACGTCCACACGCCACCCTGCGCTGCGCCGAGGATGATCGTGCCGTCGTTGCGAACGGCCACCGCGCCGATGCGCCCGGAGACGGCCTGGAACAGGTTGGTCGTGCGCCCGTTCTGCACGATCGGATCCGGGCCGACGCTCGTCCACGCGCCGCCACGCGTCGCGCCGGACTGCGTGTCGGCGCTCATCTTGCCGGCCTGGGTGGACGCCTTGGCGCGCAGCGTGGCCGCCTGCTCCATGGACAGCCCACCGTCGTCGCCGGCGAGCAGCCGCGACCAGTAGTACGCGTCGCGCAGCTTGTCGAAGCTCGCCTCGTCATCGCCGTTCTCGTGCTCGCCCTTCGGCGTGAGCAGCACCGGGGTGTCGTCGCCGGGTGGCGCCGGGTCCGCGGTTGCGGGCGATACGTAGGAGATCAGCGGGACGATCAGTGCGACAGCTGCCAGCAGGCTGAGCCGAGTTGGTTTCATGCAGGTCCCCCAAGACCGGAGGCCGCGTTGTGTCGCGGCGAATGAGCGGGCAGCAAACCTCGCGCAGTCTGTACTAACGCCCATGTCCGACACAAGAGTTACGGTGCGCGTGGCACTGGGATGACGGTGCGCACAGAGGGATGCACCTCGCGTACCGCCAGTGCCCGGTGGCCTCAGCTGACGGCGGCGGCGCCCAGCCGCGGATATGGTAGGAACCCCTGAGCAAGTCTGGCGGTACGCCACCCCTGTACCAAAGGACAAGCCAGAATCGCCGGGTGTGCACGGTGCGGTGACCCCGTAATCCGTGCTCTGATGCGAGGAGCGTGTGCATGTCCGTTGCACCTGCCGTACCGGGCTCTGAGGCGCGCGAGGCGCGGGACGCGCTGCACGCCGTACATCCCGAGCCCGACATGGTCCAGCTGCTGACACCGGAGGGCGCTCGCGTCGCCCATCCCGACTATCCGCTCGACATCTCCGACGACGAGATCCGGTCGCTGTATCGCGACCTGGTGCTGGTCCGCCGCATCGACAGCGAGGCAATCGCCCTGCAACGGCAGGGCGAGCTCGGCTTGTGGGCATCGCTACTAGGACAGGAAGGCGCTCAAGTGGGCGCCGGGCGCGCGCTGCGTCCGCACGACATGGCGTTCCCGACCTACCGCGAGCACGGCGTGGCCTGGTGCCGCAACGTCGACCCACTCACATTGCTCGGGCTCTACCGCGGCACCAACCTCGGCGGATGGAACCCGGCCGACAACAACTTCAACCTGTACACGATCGTCATCGGCGCGCAGACCCTGCACGCCGCCGGATACGCGATGGGCGTCGTGCGCGACGGCGCGGTCGGCACCGGAGACCCGAATCGCGACACCGCGGTCCTCGCGTTCTTCGGTGACGGCGCATCGAGCCAGGGCGACGTCAACGAGTCCTTCGTATGGGCCGGCGCCGACAACCTGCCGATCGTCTACTTCTGCCAGAACAATCAGTGGGCCATCTCGGCGCCGGTGGCCACGCAGACACGCCAGCCGCTGTATCGCCGGGCCAGCGGCTTCGGCTTTCCCGGCGTCCGCATCGACGGCAACGACGTGCTCGCCTCGCTCGCGGTCACCCGCAAGGCACTCGCCGACGCCCGTAGCGGTCAGGGCCCGAGCCTGATCGAGGCGTTCACGTACCGGATGAACCCGCACACGACGTCGGACGACTCGACGCGTTACCGGCTCGGCGCCGAGCTCGAGACCTGGAAGCTCAAGGACCCGATCGCACGCGTGCGGGCGTACCTGACCCGGCACGCCCAGGTGGGTCCGGAGTTCTTCGAGTCGATCGACCGCGAGTCCGAGGCGCTCGCCGAGCACATCCGCTCCGGCTGCCGGGCACTGCCCGATCCCGCTCCGCTGTCGGTCTTCGACCACGTGCACACGGAGCTGACCGACGAACTGCGTGAGCAACGCGACGGCTTCGCCACCTACCTCGCCTCGTTCGAGGAGCTGGGCGCATGAGTCCGATCACGATGGCCAAGGCGCTGAACGACGGGCTGCGCAAGACACTCGAGGAAGATCCCAAGGTCATCGTCATGGGCGAGGACGTCGGCAAGCTGGGCGGCGTCTTCCGGGTGACCGACGGCCTGCAGAAGGACTTCGGCGAGTCGCGCGTGTTCGACACCCCGCTTGCCGAGTCCGGAATCATCGGGACGGCGGTCGGGCTGGCGATCCGCGGGTACCGGCCGGTCTGCGAGATCCAGTTCGACGGCTTCGTCTACCCCGGCTTCGACCAGATCGTCAGCCAGGTCGCCAAGATGCACAACCGCTCGAACGGCAACCTGAAGATGCCGATCACGATCCGCATCCCGTTCGGCGGCGGCATCGGGGCGGTCGAGCATCACTCCGAGTCGCCTGAGGCGTACTTCGCACACACGGCCGGATTGAAGGTCGTTTCCTGCTCGAACCCGTCCGATGCGTATTGGATGATCCAGCAGGCGGTGCGCGCCGACGACCCGGTGATCTTCTTCGAGCCGAAGCGCAGGTACTGGACGAAGGGCGAGCTCGACCCGACGCCGTACCCCCTGCACAAGGCGCGCATCGTCCGCCCGGGCCGCGACGTCACAATCGTCGCGTACGGGCCGATGGTGGTAACCGCGCTGGAGTCGGCGGCTGCCGCGGCCGACGAAGGCCACGATCTCGAGGTCATCGATCTGCGCTCGATCTCGCCGCTCGATACCGCCACGGTCGTCGAGTCGGTGCAACGGACGGGACGCCTGGTCGTCGTCCACGAAGCGGCGGTCAGCCACGGAGTCGGCGCCGAGATCGCCGCCCGCGTGCAGGAGAAGGCGTTCTACTCCCTCGAAGCACCCGTGCTGCGCGTCTGCGGATTCGATACGCCGTACCCGCCGAGCCGGCTCGAGGAAGACTGGCTGCCGAGCGTCGACCGGATCCTCGACGCCGTCGACCGTACGCTGGAGTACTGATGGCTGAGCTCAAACAGTTCAAGATGCCGGACGTCGGCGAGGGGCTGACCGAGGGCGACATCTTGACCTGGTCGGTCAAGCCCGGCGACACGGTCGTCGTCAACCAGATCCTGGTCGAGGTCGAGACCGCCAAGGCAGCCGTCGAGCTGCCGTCGCCTTACGCCGGCGTCGTCACCGAGTTGCACGCCGCCGAGGGCGAGACGGTCGAGGTCGGCCGGCCGATCATCACGATCGATGTGGGCGCTTCGGTCCCGTCAGCGGATCCGGCGCCAGAAGCCAAGGTCAGCGCGGCCGAGCCCGAAGCCGCGGCCGAGCCCGAGGCCAGGCCCGAGTCCGCCGAAGCGGCGCCGGGCGAGCGGCAGTCGGTGCTCGTCGGCTACGGGCCGCGGTCCGGGCCAGCCGGGCGTCGCCCGCGCAAGACGGCCCAGCCACCCGAGACGCCGTCGGCCAACCCTGCGTTCAACGTCGCACCGACGCCGCCGCCCGCTGACGCGCCCGAGACCCGCCACCGGGTCCTGGCCAAGCCGCCCGTCCGCAAGCTGGCCAAGGCGCTGGGCGTCGACCTGGCAAGCGTCGCGCCGACCGGCCCGAACGGCACCGTCTCCCGCGGGGACATCGAAGCGGCCGCCAACGGCGAGGTGACGCCAACGCCCGTGCGCGCCGGTGACCGCGAGACGCGTATCCCGATCAAGGGGGTGCGCAAGCACATGGCCGCCGCCATGGTCGCCTCGGCGTTCACGGCGCCGCACGTCACCGAGTTCATCACGGTCGACGTCACGCCGATGATGGACCTGCGCAGCCGAGTCGCCGCGCGTCCGGAGTTCAAGGACGTCAAGGTCTCGCCGCTCGCCTTCGTCGCGAAGGCGGTCATCCTCGCCGCGAAGCGAACCCCGGAGATCAACGCGTCCTGGGACGAGACGGCCGGCGAGATCGTCCTCAAGCACTACGTGAACCTCGGCATCGCCGCCGCGACAGACCGCGGCCTGGTCGTCCCGAACATCAAGGACGCCGACCAACTCACCCTCGTCGAACTGGCGCGCGCGATCGGCGAGCTGACCGACACAGCACGCGCCGGCAAGACCGCGCCGGCCGACATGAGCGGCGGGACTATCACCATCACGAACGTCGGCGTGTTCGGCATCGACACCGGCACCCCGATCCTCAACCCTGGTGAGTCGGGCATCGTCGCCTTCGGGGCGGTGCGCAAGATGCCGTGGGTCGTCGACGACGCGATCGTGCCGCGGTGGGTGACTCAGCTCGCCGTGTCGTTCGACCACCGGTTCGTCGACGGTCAGCTGGGCTCGCAGTTCCTCGCCGACGTGGCCGGCGTGCTCGCCGACCCGGGCCTGGCCCTGCTCTAGATTGCGCAACATCTGGCAGCCCTGCGCTGCCAGATGTTGCGCAATCAGGAGGGAGCTAGAGCAGGTTGGCCGCCCGGTAGATCGGGCGCGTCACCCGGCTCACCATCCCGTTCTCGCCCAGGAACCGCATGATCTTCTCGCCCATCCAGCGCACGGTCTGCCGGTGGTGCGGGTTGGCGCGGGCGACGCGGCGCGCCACCGCCGGATCGAGACCCACCGATTCGTAGACCGCAGGATCGATGAGCACGCTGGCGACGAGCGCCGACACGAGCGCTGCAACGAGCCGGTGATGTGCGCGCGCCAGCGGCGACAGTCGGGGCATCACCCGGCTGAGCTCCTCGCGGGCGAACCGGACGTGCCGCGCCTCCTCGACCACGTGGATCCGGTTCACCATCCGGACGAGCGGGTGGATGCCGTCGTCGTTCATCGACTCGCGCTGCAGGCGGTCGGTGATCTCCTCCGTGACGAGCACCGGCCCGAACAGCATCGGCCCGCGCGCGGTCGCCTTGTACAGCCGCGCCAGGTGGTGGACGAACCTGGGCGGCCGGTACGCCGGCACGCCCATCCGGTCGAGCGCCTTGGCGAACATGATCACGTGACGCGTCTCGTCACCGATCTCGGTCAGCTCGTAGTGCGTCCGCGGGTCGCGGGGGTCGCGGTGGTAGGCGTCGCGGACCAGCATCTGGATGAGGATCAGCTCGGTCCACAGCCCGACGCTGACGATGCTGGCCAGCTCGTGCTTGGACAGCTCGATGCGCTGCTCGGGGCTCAGCTCGTCCCACAGCGGCGTGCCGTACAGCGAGACGCGCTCGAACGGCATGAACGCGAAGCCCTCGGGCAGCGGAGCGTCCCAGTCGATGTCGAGCTGCGGGTCGTAGGAGTTCTTGGTGGACGAGCCGAGCAGCCGTTGCGCCGTGCCGACCCGAGCCGTCTGTGCGGTCATGGCTCTCCAACCAGATTCTCTGCCACAGCATGTACCCGTTACTTGGTGTACCAAGTTAGCGGGCTGCTCCAAGATCGGCAAGTCCCTCGGCGATGCAGTCGACCACGATCTCGGCGGCCGATCCGTCCGGGTCGAGATCGGGGTCGTAGATGCCCACGTGCGCGCCGACCGCTCCCGGCGCGAGCGCGCGCAGCAACGCGATCAGCTGGGCGGGCAACAACCCGCCCGGCGACGGGCTGTCGACGGCAGGCATGACGGCCTCGTCGAGGACATCGATGTCGACGTGCAGCCAGTAGCCGTCCAGGCCGGCCCGAGCCACGACGTCCAGGGTCGGCACGGCCTGAACGCCGTCGCCGCGCACCTGCGACGCGGGCACGACCAGGCCGAGCAGCCCACGCACCTCGTCGAGGGCTTCGTCGTCGTCGCGGCAGCCCACGTGCACGACGTCCGCCGGGTCGAAATGGCGCGAGCCGCCGAGCAGCGATACGTCCGGCCAGTGCAGCCCGACCGCCGCCGCGAGATCCTCGCCGGCGAGGCTGGCGCACTGCGCCGAGTTGCCGGGATGACGAAAGTCGGTGTGCCCGTCGACGTGGACCAGGCCGTAACGGCCCAGGCGCCGCAGCGCGAGGCCCACTCCGAGGAGCAGGCTGCAATCACCGCCCAACACGAGCGGCTGCTGGCCGGAGTCGATCAGCGCACCCAGTCGGTCGGCGAGCCGAGTCGAGTAGTCGAGGACGGCGTCCTGGTTGCGCAGCCGACCCGGTGGGGCGTCGTCGACATACCGCGGGCAGACGACCAAGCCCGCGTCGGCGGCGTCGAGCCGGGCGTAAAGACCGGCCGCGCGCAGCACTTCAGGCGCCTTCGCACAGCCCGGCGTCGCCGTCGCGACGGGCGGCCGGAGGCCGAGATTGGTCGGCGCGGAAAGTAGCGAGATCGGCATGGCCGAGACAGTATGCGATGGTTCCGACCGATGCTCGACGCCGGCCGAACAAATCGCTGTCGACGAGGCCGCGTAGCCGTGGTGTAGTGGGTCACAGGTGGGCATTAAACCGCCACTTCGATAGTTCTGTAGACAGTGTGGTTAACGAATCAAGGCTCAGCTAGCTGGCTTCCCGAACGAAGTCCACTAACTGCCCCGCTAACCACCGTCCACGAAAGGGGCAGCACCAAATGACCACCAAGCTCACGAACAAGCTGCGCCGCCGGCGCGAGGCACTCGCCTTCGAGCGCGTCCTCAACTCGGCCTCGCCGAACATGCGCTCCGAGCTGATCGCCATGGCGCAGCGGCAGAACTACAACCGCTGACATCTGGCCACACGAACGAGCCCGACCCACCACCTGGGTCGGGCTCCTTGGTTTGCGGGTGGCACCACCCCGGGTGCTGCGAACGCGCGTACCGTGCATCCGAGATCGGAGCACCGCACTACGCCGACGACACACCTCTGAAGAGGCAGGCCGTGCGCCATAGCAAGTCCAGCCGGGACGCCGCGCGCCCCAACGCGACGGCGGAGACGTCCGCTGGCGCGCGCGTCGCCGCGCACAGCGAGATCCTGCGCCTGATCGCCTCGCACACGCCACTGCCGACGACCCTGCTCACGGTGTCCGAGCTGGTCGAGCGCGAGCTGCCGGGTGTGCGGGCGGCGATCCTGCTGCGTACGCCCGACGGCGAGCACCTCAGCGTCGCTGCTGCGCCGTCGCTGCCGGCCCAGTTCGTCGCCGCGATCGACGGGGACGAGATCGGCCCGCAGGCCGGGCCGAGCGGTCTGGCCGCCCACGAGCGACGCGTCGAGATACGCACGGACATCGCGCAAGACCCCACATGGCCGTCGGGACGGGAGGCCGCGAAGGCGATCGGGCTGGCATCGTGCTGGGCCACGCCGTTCGTCGGCGCACATGACGAGGTGCTCGGCGCGTTCGCGGTCTACCTGACCGAATCGCGCGCGCCCGCCCCGGACGAGCTCACGCTGCTGCGCGAGGCCGGGCACCTGGCCGCCGTCGCCGTGCAGCAGGACGCCTCGCAGCGCAGACTCCGCGAGCTCATCCGTACCGACCCGCTGACGAATCTCGCCACCCGCGAGGTGCTCACCGACCGGCTGGGGGCTGCCCGGGTCCGGGCGGCGAAGACCGGCCGATACGTCGCGGTGATCGTGCTTGGTGTCGACGGCGTCTCGGCCGTCAACGAGTCCTTCGGGCACGCAGCCGGTGACGAGCTGCTGCGGCTCGTCGCCCAACGGCTGCTGATCACCGCCGGTCCGTCGGCGACCGTCGTCCGGATGTGGGGCGACGAGTTCGGCGTCCTGATCGAGAACGTGCAGAGCATCGAAGACGCAGGGGTAGTGGCCGCGCGGCTGCTTCGCGCGCTGGCCGCGCCCTTCGACGTCGACGGCCTCGACCTGTCGGCCAGCGCGGGGCTCGGTGTGGCGATGTTCGGCGGCGACGCTGACGAGTCCGACGCGCTGCGTGCGGCGGGTGCCGCCTTGGAGCGGGCCAAGACGCTAGGCCGAGGCCAGGTCGTCATCCACGATCAGAGCGCGCCCGGACGCGACGACGTGGTGGCGCTCGCCCCTGCGCTTCGGCACGGCATCGCGGCGCAGGAGTTCGGGCTCGCCTACCAGCCGATCATGCGTCTGGCCTCCGAACACGTCGTGCGCTACGAGGCGTTGCTGCGCTGGACGAGCGGTGACCACGAGGGCGTCCCGCCGGACACGTTCGTGCCCATGGCCGAGCGGATGGGCCTGGTCGGCGACCTGGGCCGGCACGCGCTCATGGAGGCGTTGGGCGAACTGCACCGGCACACGAGCCCGAACAGCACCCCGCAGATCGGCGTCGCGGTGAATGTCAGTGCCCACCAGCTCTCCGACGATTCGCTGCCCGGCACTGTCGAGGAGGCGCTGGCAAAGTACGCCATTCCGGCGCGCAGCCTTACCTTGGAAGTGACCGAGGGAGTGCTGCTTCGCAGCGGCGGAATCGGCTGGCGCATCCTCTCGGCGCTGCGTGACCTCGGCACGCGTATCGCCATCGACGACTTCGGTACCGGCTTCGGTCAGCTCTCTTATGTGCGCCAGTTCGCCTTCGACGAGATCAAGATCGACCGCTCGTTCATCTCGGACGTCGTCGATGACGCGCGGGCGCGCGCAATCGTGACGAACATCCTCTCGCTGGCGAACGCCCTCGACGCCGAGGTCGTGGCCGAAGGCATCGAACGGACCGACCAGCGAGACATGCTCATCGACCTGGGCTGCGACTTCGGCCAGGGCTACCTGCTCGGAGCGCCCGGCCCGATGCGCTGAGCTCAGCTCGCGGGGCTGAGGTTGCGGTCAGCTGGCGCGGGAGAGCCCGGGAACGCCGAGCCGCACGGAGTTTCGACCGTCGTCCTTCGCCATGTAAAGGGCGTCATCGGCCGCGCGGAGCAGGTCGTCGAGCCGGCTCTGCTTCGCCGGAGCAGACGCGATACCGATCGAAGCCGTCAAGCGCACGAGCTTGGTGCCACCGGCGCGCGACTCGACGCTGACCGCCAGCGACGCGATCCGCTGGCGGATGCGCTCGCCGACTCGGCCGGCCGCGTGCGGACCGACGCCGGGCAAGAGCGCGACGAACTCCTCGCCGCCGAAACGGCCAACGGCGTCATAGCCGCGTAGCTCGTCGGAGAGCGCCTCGGCCACGGCCTTGAGCGCGGTATCGCCGGCGAGATGGCCGTACACGTCGTTGACCTGTTTGAACCGGTCCATGTCGATGACGAGTACCGCCGTCGACGTGCCCTGGCGCTCGGCCCGCTCGAGCTCGCGCTCGGCCAGCAGCCGCCAAGCGGACGCGTTGAGCAACTCGGTCTTGGTGTCGATCGTGGCCGCATCGACCAGCTGCTTGATCAGCGCGTGATGCTGCAGCATGAACACGGCAGGCAGCACGATCACGGCGAGCCATGGCGCGCGGACGATGAGCGCGGCGGTCACGCCGCCCAGCCCGAGCGTGGCCAGCTCCAGGGCGTTTTCAGACCAAGACCCGATGAGGGCGGATGGCCGCTTCCTGCCAGTGCTCACAAAGATCGCAGTTGCGACGAGTACCGCACTGATAACCGGGTATGCGGCAATCGCGATGATCAAGGCAAGCAGCCCTGGCGCCGTCATCGAATCGACGCTGCCGCGAAGCCCGATAACACCGAGCAGCGCCGACACTGCGACGCACGTGATCACGACTCCCGCGGCACTGAAGCCAGAGCGATATCCACTCGCCGAATCGATGTGACGCCATGCCCGGAACCACAAATGTATGTAGACGAGAACGACAAGGCATACGGCCAAGGTTTGGGGCAGCAAGACGGCGGCCGGAAGCGTCCAAACCGACGTCACATTTATGTGCGATGAGCTAGTAAGAAATAGACGCCGGCGCTGCTCGACTTGTCTTGAGACCTCAAGGTAGGCCACGCTCATCGCAGCGAGCAGCCCGAACCGAAGGAGGTCGCTGCCCGTGACCGAGCTGTGGAATATCGCAGCTACGCTGACCAGAACCGCGGCGGAGTCGACTGCAATCACGAGGGCGACGACACGCTTCGGCGTGCGCCACAACGCCCAGTGCCGGAGCGCAGGATCTCTGCGCCGCCCCAGTGTCTCGTGTGCTGCCACGCTCATCCTTTGAACGTCCCCGACGACCCAGTCAGAGGTTAGCCCATGAGCGTCCGGCCTGTCATCACTGGCAAGAACCGCTCGTGCGCGCATCGTTGCGACCGATCCAATATGCGCAGCGCCGAGACGCCGCACTGCGTAACCGAGTTCTAACTCTGCACTAATCGGCAGAGCAGCCGCCAAACCGAGTCGGCGATGGAGGTGAATCCCATGAACAACCGAGACTGGGGTTAACCCGTCCAACCAACCCCAATCGCGCCATAGCCGAAGGAGGCGAATTCGATGAACAACAGAGACTGGCCGTAACCGAACCAACCCACCCAGCCACGACTACGCATTCGAGAGGCGGATCTGATGAACAACAGAGACTGGCCGTAACCGTCCGATCGCCGAACCCGCACTAACCCGGCAAGGAGGTGAATCCCATGAATAACAGAGACTGGGGTTAAGCACGCTCGCGAAAAAGTCCGAATCGCTAACAATCACGAATCGCGCGGGGCGGGGCTGGAAGCCGCTGCCGCATAGACGATGTGTTGCCCGACCGAACGTGGAACACACGAGCTGCGAGTCCAGTTGTGATGCCTTGTGACGACATCGATGTTTCGCGTTCGTGCACCTGAGTTGACCGGTCGGGGGGGCTGGCTTAACACGTCCGAGCCGCTGTCGCTGACGCGGCTGCGCGGCAAGGTCGTGCTACTCGACTTCTGGACGTTCTGCTGCGCGAACTGCCTGCACGTGCTCGACGAGCTACGCCCGTTGGAGGAGAAATACCGCGACGTGCTCGTGGTCGTCGGCGTGCACTCGCCGAAGTTCGCTCACGAGACCGAGCACGAGGCGGTGGCCGCCGCCGTCGATCGTT
This sequence comes from Jatrophihabitantaceae bacterium, assembly GCA_036506855.1. Lineage (GTDB taxonomy): Bacteria > Actinomycetota > Actinomycetes > Mycobacteriales > Jatrophihabitantaceae > DASXRA01. The sequence goes on along the minus strand of DASXRA010000472.1, from coordinate 1,008 downwards.
ACGAAGTTCGCCACCCCGTTCTCGATGACCCTGACCTCGACCTGTGGCGGCAATACGCAGTGCGCGCATGGCCGACGCTCGTCGTCATCGACCCCGAGGGCTACGTCGTCGCACAGGCTGCCGGCGAGGGCCAAACCGTCGCGCTCGACCGCATCATCGGCGAACTCGTCGCGACCCATGACGCCAAAGGCACCCTGCATCGGGGCTCCGGGCCGTACACGCCGCCCGCGCCCATCGCTACCGACCTGCGCTTTCCGGCCAAGGCGATCGCCTTGCCGAACTCACTACTCGTCGCAGACGCCGGCCACCACCAGATCGTCGAGTTGGCGCTTGACGGCGAGACCGTGCTGCGCCGGATCGGCACAGGCGTTCGTGGCCGCGTCGACGGCGCCGCGGATGCGGCCGAATTCGCCGAGCCGAACGGGCTCGCCCTGCTTCCGGACGGCGTCGCCGACTTCGACCTGATCGTCGCCGACACCGCCAACCACGTGCTGCGTGGCGTGCGGCTGTCCGATGGCGCAGCCGTCCGGACGATCTCGCTGGCAACGGGCCTGCGTACCGTCACCGGCGAGGTGCCAGCCGTCGTGTCGCCGTGGGACGTGGCCTGGTGGCCGGCGCTCGGGCGAGTCGTCGTCGCCGCGGCCGGCGTCCACCTGCTGCTCGGTTGGGATCCGACCACGGACGCCGTCGAGATCCTCGCCGGGACGACCGTCGAGGGGCTACGCGACGGTCCGGCGCTGGAGGGCTGGCTCGCGCAGCCGTCCGGCTTGGCGGTCGACGGCGAGCGCCTTTGGTTCGCCGACTCGGAGACGTCCGCGCTGCGGTATCTCGGCGTCAAGGGAACCCTGCACACGGCGATCGGCGAGGGACTGTTCGACTTCGGGCACGTCGACGGACCTGCCGCGAAGGCCCGCTTGCAGCATCCGCTCGCGGTCACCGTCCTGCCGGACGGGTCCGTGGCGATCAGCGACACGTACAACGGAGCGTTGCGGCGCTATGACCCCGCCA
>DASXRA010000471.1:0-5213 GCA_036506855.1 Jatrophihabitantaceae bacterium | reverse complement strand
GGCGCGCAGCCGGTCGGGCAGGTCGGCTGGCTCGTCATGCGCGTGCGTCTTCCACTCGAACGCCTCACCGCGTCCGGCGAAGTAGTCGCGGGTGCGGGCGATGAGGGCATCCAGGTCGTCGCCACGCAGGTCGCCGAGGTCGCGGTACCCGACGAAGCCTCGGTACATGCCGGTGCAGCGAAGCAGCGGACCGTCCCACTCGCAGGTCACGCCGGCGGGCTGGCGACTGGCGAGCGCGGTCCGGACCTGGGCATCGTAGGCATCACGCAGCGCGTCGCGTGTCGTCACGCCGGCCAGCCTGCCGGGTCTCGCACCGCCCGCATATCGAATTAGACCTCGGCGAACTCGGGCGCTCGGGCCGGCGGCACGGCGCCGACCGCGGCGGCACGGCGGGCGAACTCGGTGAGCCCCTCGATCTGGCGGGCGCCGAGTGAGAAGTCCAGCGTCCGGAAGTACCGGGCGAGCGTCGCGGGATCGAACGGTTCCCAGCGGGCCGCCTGCGCGGCCACCTCGTCGACGTGGGCCATCGCCTCGTCGCGTCCGCGGACGAAGGCTGCGTGGACGTCCTTGACCAGGCCGGGGTTCGCCTGTGCGTACTCACGGCGCGCCGCCCAGACGGCGAACACCATGGGCAGGCCGGTCCAGTCGCGCCACACGGTGCCCAGGTCGTAGACGTCGAGGCCGTGGCGGGGGGCGTCGTAGGTGGCACGAAGCGCGGCGTCGCCGATCAGCACCGCGGCGTCGGCCTCGAGCAGCATCGCGGTCAGCTCGGGCGGGCAGTCGAAGTACGCCGGCGTCACGCCGTGTGCTTCGGCCAGCCACATCCGGGCCAGCAACACGGACGTCCGCGATGTCGAGCCGAGAGCGACTCGCCGCAGCTCGGGCAACGGCCGCTGGGCGACGAGATTCACCGACAGCACCGGACCGTCCGAGCCGACCGCGAGGTCCGGGAGCAGCACGAGGTCGGACGCGTGGCGCAGGTACTCGACCAGCGAGATCGGGCCGATGTCGAGATCGCCCCGAACGAGCGCGTCGTTGAGGCGGTCCGGGGTGTCCTTGCTGAGCTCGACATCGAGCAACGCGCCCGAGCGAACCAACCCCCAGTAGATCGGCAGGCAGTTCAGGAACTGGATGTGGCCGACCCGAGGGCGTTCCGACACGCGTTCTGACACCCCAGCGACGCTACGCCTAGGGTCGTTCCCGTGGCCGACGACCTGGATCTGGCTGCTTCGCTCGTTCGCGAGGCCGGCCTGCTGGCTCGTGACATGCGGCGCGCAGGACTTGATATCCAGCACAAGACGTCCGTATCGGACGTGGTCTCGGCCGCGGATCACGCCGCCGAGGAATTGATCGTCGCCCGGCTGCGCACTCAACGCCCGGGCGACGGCGTGGTGGGCGAGGAGGGCACGAACGAGCCGTCCACCCGGACCTGGTTCATCGACCCGGTGGACGGGACGTACAACTTCCTGTCCGGCCTGCCGTTCTGGTGCTCGGCGCTGGCGCTCGCCGACGGCGACGGCCCCGTGCTCGGCGCGGTCTACCACCCGTCGAGCGACGAACTGTGGCTCGGCGGACGCGACCAGCCGACCACCCGCAACGGCGAGCCGGTCGCACGCCTGGCCGACCAGGCGCTGAACCAGGTCTCGGTGGCCAGCTACCTGCATCCGGACACGATTCCCGACGACACGGTCCGGTTGCCCCTGTTGCGGGCGCTGCGCGACGCCGCGACGGTGCGGATGTTCGGCTCGGGCTCGATCGAGCTTGCGTCGGTGGCCGCCGGGCGGCTCGGCGGCTGGGTGCAGCACGACTGCTACGACTGGGACTGGCTGCCCGGCGTCGCCCTGGTGCATGCCGCCGGTGGCGCGACTGCGGTCGTCCCGGTCCACGGGCACCGCTGGCACATCGCCGGCTCGCGCCCGGTCGTGGACGAGATCACCGAGCTGCTAAGAAGCGACTGACCGCCGAGACGAATGCCTCGGCGTCGTCGAGCCACGGGTAGTGCCCGGCGCCCGGCTGCACGACGAGCTCGGCATTGCGGAACAGTCCGGCCAGCGATTGGCCCTCGTTGACGGTCGGGCCGGCATCGACGCCACCGACGAGCACGAGAACGTCGGCGTCGAGCTTCGACAGCGCCGTCCTCGTCGCATCCGGATCGAACGCGCCGTCGGCGTAGTAGGTCGCGGCGGAATCAGGGTCACGCTCATCGGGAGCCGCTGCGGCGTGCGCCTGCGCCACCTCGTCCCAGCGGCCGTAGAAGAAGGGCATGGCCGCTGCACGGTTCGCACGCGATGCGTCGCCGGCGTCCCACGCGAGGATTGCGGCGTGTGCCTCGTCGAACCACGGCTCGGCGGACCGCCGTTGCAACGCCGCGCGAAACACGTCGTCGCTCACGTCGATGCCGACGGCGCTCGCGCCCGCTGTGATCAGCGCGAGCTTGCGGACGCGATCTGGATGCGCGGCGGCGTACAGCAAGGCGAGATCCCCACCCGCCGAGTGGGCGAGGAGATCGAGCCGATCGACCCCGAGATGCTCGCGCAGTGCGTCGACGTCGGCGACGATCTCGTCGACGCGCCGAGGCGGCAGTTCGAGCATGACCAGTTCCTGTTCCGGGCCGAAGCCACCCAGGTCGCCGAGGTATCGCGTTGCGCGCAGCGGGCCGCCGGGCACGACTACCAGCGGGTCGCCGTTGCCGACGACGCGGCAGGTCAGCTCGGTTCCGTCGTACGTGGTGAACGTGGGCATCCGCTCAGGCTAGGGGCGCTTGGCCTGGCTACCAGCGGCGGTGCGACCAGTACCTCGCGCGCGGGTACCCGCCGCGGACGAGTATCGGCAGCACGCAGAAGATCAGCAGCGCGCCGGCGGCCACGAACGGCAGGACGGCAAGCAGCAGCAACGTCGCGAGCACCAGCATCGCGATGCGCACCAGCCGGGACTCGCTCGCGTAGCGGCGCCTCGCCCAGTCGGCGAGGCCGGCGGGGTGCTGGAGGTCTGGCATCGACTGGCCGAACGGGTGCGGCGCCGGCAGGTCCGTGAACAGCTCCTCGATGCCCTCGCGGGTGCGGGCGACGCTGACCTGGGCGACGCGCTGGCCGTACTCGTCTGGATCGAGCCGGCCTGCCGACATGTGCTCGTCGAGCGCCTTCATTGCAGCAGCTCGTTCGTCGTTGCCGATGCGGATGCCGTCGGGCCGCGGCGGTGTCATGGCACCCATATTGCGCCTGATCGCGCTCGTCCGCCCAGTGCTATTTGTCAGGACGGGTCGTCGTCGCCGCGCAGCTTCGCGTCGAGCTCGGCTTGACGTGCTCGGCGGGCGTCGACGCGCTGTTCGAGCACGGCGGCGAACGCTGCACGCGGCTTGGCGAGCAGGACGAATGACAGCGGCACTGACAGCACCAACGCGATGACGGCGCCGAGGAAACCCTTGACACCGACCAGCCACAACAGCCCGAACAGCGCGAAGAACAGCCCGAACCGCAAGGCGGTGTAGAGCCACATCGCGCTCATAATCCGACCGGCCGAGCGCGCAGCCCCGTCCACCCCGCCGTGGGCGGATCCGCGTTCCCACCGCTCGCTGCGCTCGGGTGGATCCGCTGCTCCGCTCCGCGCCTTCGGCGCGGGCCGCGTCGCGGCGGCGGGCTCTTCGCGCGAGCGCTCATCGCCTTGTGGTTGCGTTCGTCCCGCCGTGGGTTGCGGTTCCGGTCGGCGCTCATCGCGTTCGTGGTTGCTAGTCATCGTCGCCGCCCCTAGCCCAACCTCTAATTGGTCGGCCCCCGGCGTCCGATAGCCCGCTGCAGGTCGAACGATTCGTCAGCCCACTCGTCATGTGGTCAGGCCCAGATGGCTTGGGGGTCGGCGCGGCGCTGGGCGAGGGGCGTCGGCCCGTCGTACTCGCGGACGACCTGGTAGCGGGTGTTGCGCTCGACCGGGCGGAACCCGGCGTCGCGGATCAGGTGCAGCAGGTCGTCGCGGGTCAGCTTGTCGGGCGTGCCGAATCCGTCGGCGTCGTGGGTGATCTTGTACTCGACGACTGACCCGTCCATGTCGTCCGCGCCGTAGTTCAGTGCCAGCTGTGACGTCGACAACCCGTGCATCACCCAGAACACCTTGACGTGGTCGAAGTTGTCGAGCATCAGCCGGGAGACGGCGAACGTCTTGAGGACGTCGGCCGGCTGGGCCATCGGCAGGTGCGAGAGCCGGTTGTTGTCGTTGTGGAAGCGCAGCGGGATGAAGACGACGAAGCCGCCGGTCTCGTCCTGCAGTTCGCGCAGCCGCATGACGTGGTCGACGCGGTGGCGCGGCTCCTCGATGTGCCCGTAGAGCATCGTGGCCGGCGTGCGCAGCCCCTTGTGGTGCGCGACGCGGTGGATGCGCGACCAGTCCTCCCAGTGCGTGTTGTGGTCGACGATCTGCTTGCGGACGTCCCAGTCGAAGATCTCGGCACCGCCGCCGGTGAGTGACTCGAGCCCGGCGTCCATCAGCTCGTCGAGGATCGCGTCGGCGGACAGCCCGGAGATCTCCTCGAAGTAGTGGATCTCCGTTGCGGTGAAGCACTTCAACGCCACGGATGGCAGCGCGGCCTTCAGCTCGCGCAGCACGCGCGGGTAGTACTTCCAGGGCAGCGTCGGGTGCAGGCCGTTGACGATGTGCAGCTCGGTGATGCCGTCGTCCTTCATGGCCAGCGCCTTCTCAACGGCCTCCTCGACGCGCATCGTGTACGCGTCGGCGGCGCCGGGTTTGCGCTCGAAGCTGCAGTAGGCGCATGACGCCCGGCAGACATTCGTCAGGTTGAGGTGCCGGTTGACGTTGAAGTACGTGACGTCGCCGTTCTTGGCGGTGCGGACGCCGTGCGCGAGACCGCCGAGCCAAGCCAGGTCGTCGCTGTCGTAGAGGTCGACGCCGTCGTCGTAGCTGAGGCGTTCGTGGGCGTGGACCTTGGCGGTCAACTCGTCCTTGCGGGCTTGCGTCAACGGCATGCGTCGAGGGTACGTGCGCGCCTTCGCACCGGTTTTGGCCGCCCAGGCGTCCATATGACGCTGGGCGGCCAAAACCGGTCGCGTCCTGGCCTGAGAGGTTGCTAGGCAAATCAGTTGACGGCGATAACTTAGGGTCGTTAAGTTAGCCCGGATTCCGACCCGGCTTGAATGCTCCAGGGGAGATTCCAGTGCTGACTCGGCTCGCCAACCTCGGTATCCGCGCACCGCGACGCGTGCTCG
>DASXRA010000470.1:0-9041 GCA_036506855.1 Jatrophihabitantaceae bacterium | reverse complement strand
GACGTCCGGTGGTCGTGCCGAATTCGGCGCCTGCCTCGCGCAGGCGATCTCCCTTGACGTCGAGCAATTCGGTCGGGAACGGCCCCTCGCCCACCCGGGTCGTATACGCCTTGACGATCGCGATCACGCCGGTGATGCGAGTCGGCGGGATGCCGCTGCCGGTGCACGCCCCGCCGGCCGTGGCGTTCGACGAGGTGACGAACGGGTACGTGCCGTGGTCGACGTCGAGCTGCGTCGCCTGTCCGGCTTCGAGAACGACGGTGCGCCCCTCGTCGAGCATCCTGCTGAGCAGCAGGGCCGTGTCGGCCACCATCGGGCGCAGCCGGTCGGCGTATCCGAGCAGCTCGTCCACGACCGCATCGACGTCGAAGCCGCGACGGTTGTAGACCTTGACGAGCACCTGATTCTTGAAGTTCAGCGCGCCGGTGACCTTCTCGCGCAGCACGTCCGCGTCGAAGAGATCCTGGATGCGGATGCCGACACGCGCCATCTTGTCCGCATACGTCGGGCCGATGCCGCGCCCGGTCGTGCCGAGTTTGCGGCTGCCCAGGAAGCGCTCCGTCACCTTGTCGAGCGTGCGGTTGTAGGGCGTAATGACGTGAGCCGCGGCGCTGACCACGAGCCGCGACGTGTCGACGCCTCGGGCGTTGAGCCCGTCGATCTCCTCGAACAGCACGCCGAGGTCGACGACGACCCCGTTGCCGATGATGGGCGTGCAGCCCGGCGTCAGGATGCCGGACGGCAGAAGGTGCAACGCATACTTCTCGGACCCGACCACGATCGTGTGGCCCGCATTGTTGCCGCCGTTGAACTTGACGACGGCGTCGACCCGGCTGCCGAGCAGGTCGGTGGCCTTGCCCTTGCCCTCGTCGCCCCATTGGGCGCCGAGCAGAACGATCGCGGGCATGATTCACCTCTCCTCGCGGCCGACCCTAGACGACCGCACTTCCACCGCAGGCCGCAAGCGACGATAGTTGCGCCATGTCGAAGCGTACGAAGATCACATTGGACGAGGACGAGCTGCCGACCCAGTGGTACAACCTGCTCGCCGACCTGCCGACGCCGCCGCCCGCGGTGCTGCATCCCGGCACCATGGAGCCGGTAGGCCCGGACGATCTGGCCCCGTTGTTCCCGATGGACCTGATCGCGCAAGAGGTGAGCGGCGATCGGCACATCGACATCCCGGGTGCCGTGCTCGACGTCTACCGGCTGTGGCGCCCCTCGCCGCTGTACCGCGCGCATCGCCTCGAGAAGGCCCTCGATACGCCCGCGCGCATCTACTACAAATACGAGGGCGTCTCGCCGGCTGGCTCGCACAAGCCGAACACCGCGGTGCCGCAGGCGTATTACAACTCCGTCGCTGGTGCTCGCCGGTTGACGACCGAGACCGGCGCCGGGCAGTGGGGCACGGCGCTCGCCTTCGCCTGCGCTCAGTTCGGTCTCGACTGCGAGGTATGGCAAGTTCGCGCGTCCTATGACCAGAAGCCGTACCGGCGAATCATGATGGAGACGTTCGGCGCGGTGGTTCACCCGTCGCCGTCCGACCTCACTGCGGCGGGACGCGCGATCCTGGCCGAACACCCCGACTCGACCGGATCGCTCGGCATCGCGATCAGCGAGGCTGTGGAAGTTGCCGCAGGCGCGGCCGATACGAACTATTCGCTGGGCAGTGTGCTCAACCACGTCCTGCTGCACCAGACCGTCATCGGCGAGGAAGCCCTGCTACAGCTGGCGAAAGTCGGCGAGACGCCGGACCTGATCGTCGGATGCACCGGTGGCGGCTCGAACTTCGCCGGGCTGATGTTCCCGTTCCTGCGGGAGAAACTCGCCGGACGTGCCGCGCCGGTCATCCGTGCGGTCGAGCCAGCGGCCTGCCCGTCACTGACCCGGGGCGTGTACGCGTACGACTTCGGCGACACGGCCGGCATGACGCCGCTGATGAAGATGCACACGCTGGGCCATGGGTTCATCCCGGACCCGATCCACGCCGGAGGGCTGCGTTATCACGGGATGAGCCCGCTGATCAGCCACCTGTACGAGCAGAAGCTGATCGAGGCGGTGGCCAAGCCGCAGCGCGAGTGTTTCGCCGCGGGCGTCCAGTTCGCGCGGACGGAGGGCATCCTGCCCGCGCCGGAGCCGACGCACGCGATCGCCGCCGCTATCGACGAGGCGCTGGCGTGCCGCGAGTCGGGCGAGTCGAAGGTGATCCTGACGGCGCTGTGCGGGCACGGGCATCTCGACCTGCCCGCGTATGACGCCTATTTGTCCGGCGCCATGGACGATCGGGCGCTGAGCGACGCCGAGATCGCCGACGCCGTCGCGCAGTTGCCGCCAGTACCGGTCAGCTGAGCGCCGCGGCCGCTTCGGGGTCGCTGTCGTGCAGGAACGTGGCGCAACGCTGTGCCTCGGCGTCCTCGCCGATAGCCGCGGCTGCCTGGCCGAGAGCATGCAGCGCCCGCAGGAAACCCTGATTCGGACGGTGCGCCCACGGGACCGGCCCGCTGCCCTTCCAGCCGTTGCGCCGCAGCGCGTCCAGGCCGCGGTGGTAGCCGGTGCGTGCGAACGCGTACGCCTCGATCGTCCTGCCGTCGTGCAGCGCCGCCTCGGCGAGTGCAGCCCACGGCGCCGACGACGCCGGGAACGCCGCGGCCACCTCGGCCGGGCCATCGCCCGCTGCGATCCGATCAGCGGCCGGATCGTCGGGCAGTCGGGTGGGCGGACTGAGCAGGTTGCCGTGTGAGCTCATGAGCCGGCCTCCGCCGTGAGCATCGCAGCGAGTACCGCAGGGAGCGCCAGCGACTGAGGAACGCAGCGAGGAGCGGAGCGGCGGAGGCCGGCGGGAGTATGGGTCATGAGCCGGCCTCTGCCGTGAGCATCGCAGCGAGTACCGCAGGGGCAGCGCCCTCGGGCGCTGGATATGCCAGCACGCAGCGAGGAGCGGAGCGGAGGCCGGCGGGAGTATGGGTCATGCCGTGATTCTTGCGGATCACGATGCCGGGTGCCCGGCGAGCCGGATCACGAACTCGGTTCGTCCCGGCACGCTGCCGACGCTGATCGTCGCGCCATGAGCCCGCACGATCGCGTCCACAATGGACAGACCGAGGCCGGCGCTGCCCGAGGCGCGCGAACGGGCGCCATCGGCACGGACGAACCGCTCGAACACGTGCGGGACGATCTCCGGCGAGATGCCCGGGCCGCTGTCGACCACGGACAAGGTGACGGCATTAGCCGCCCGGTCCTCGGCGACCTCGGTCGTGATGACGGTGCCGGGCGGCGTGTGGGCTCGGGCGTTCGCGAGCAGGTTTGCCAGCGCCTGGTGCAGTCGATGCTCGTCGCCGCGGACGACGACCGGCTCGTCGGGCAGTTCGAGCTGCCAGCGGTGATCGGGGCCCGCGACCCGCGCGTCGCTGACGGCGTCGATCGCCAGCCGGGTGAGGTCGACGTCCTGCAGGGCGAGCGGCCGGCCGGCATCGAGGCGGGCGAGAAGCAGCAGGTCCTCGACAAGATGACCCATGCGATCGGACTCAGCGCTGATCCGCAGCAACGCCTGCTGGACGTCCTCGGGCAGATCGTCGCCGGCACGCTGGGCGAAGTCGGCGTGGCTGCGGATCACGGCGACCGGCGTTCGCAGCTCATGGCTGGCGTCTGCGACGAAGTGCCTGAGCCGGTCCTCGCTGGCATGCCGCTCGCTGAGCGCGGACTCGACGTGCTCGAGCATGTGGTTGAACGCGTCCGCGACCTGGCCGACCTCGGTGCCGGGCGCCGGATTGGGGACGCGCGGCGGCAGCGACACCTCGCCGCTGGCTAGCGGCAGGTCCGACACGGCCAGTGCGGTGCCCGCGACCTGGGTCAACGGGCGCATCGACAGCCGGATGAACGCGGCGCCGGCCAGACCGGTCAGGAGCAGTGCGACGCCGAAGACGGCCAGCTCCGTCCAGAGCAGGCGCCCGATCGTCTCGTCGACCTCGTGCTCGGGCAGCCCGGTGACCAGCAGGTCGCCGTCACGGCCGGCGGCCACCATGATGCGGTAATCGCCGAGATCGGGCAGGTCGACAGTGCGCGGACGGCCCGTGACGGCAAGGCCAGCGATGACCGCACGATCCGCGGCCGACGGATCGCGCCGGTCGTCGCCGCCACCGACCACGCCCAGCGCGGTCACCGTCCCATTGAGAATGCGGGCGCCGAGCGTGCCCGTGGGCTGCCCGACAACCGAGCCGAAGCCACCGTCGTCGGCATCGTGGTCGGCCGGGTGCTCGAGCGACGCCGAGTAACGGACGCCTGCCGCAGCCAGTTGCTGGTCGAGCCGGTCGAGCAGGAAGCCGCGCAGGGCCAGCGAGGTCGCGACCGCCACGGCAGCGGAGCTGACGAGCAGCAGGAGCAGCAGCACAGCAATCAGACGGCTGCGCAAGCTGAGCCGGTTGAGCCTGCGCGCCACCGCGCCGTCCCGAAGCCGGGGGCGCATCAGCTCGCCGGCTTGAGTACGTAGCCAATTCCGCGGACCGTGTGGATCATCGGCTCCCGTCCGCTGTCGATCTTCTTGCGCAGGTAGCTGATGTACAGCTCGACGACGTGCGCGCGTCCACCGAAGTCGTAGCTCCATACCCGATCGAGGATCTGCGCCTTCGACAGCACGCGTCGCGGATTGCGCATCAGGTAGCGCAGCAGCTCGAACTCCGTCGCGGTCAGGTCGATCAGGTCACCCGCGCGGTGCACCTCGCGCGCGTCCTCGTCCATGGTCAAGTCGCCGACGACGATCTGCGAGCCACGCTGCAAGCTGGCGATGCCGGCCCGGCGAACCAGGCCGCGCAACCGGGCAAGCACCTCCTCCAGGCTGAACGGCTTGGTGACGTAGTCGTCGCCGCCTGCGGTGATTCCCGCGACGCGGTCCTCAACGGAGTCGCGCGCCGTCAAGAACAGCACGCAGACCGCTGGGTTGTCGGCGCGCAGGCGGCGCAACACGTCCATCCCGTTCATATCCGGCAGCATCACGTCGAGCACGACCGCGTCCGGCACGAACTCGCGGCCGATCCGCACGGCGGTCGCTCCGTCAGCCGCGGATCGGGCCTGCCAGCCCTCGATCGTCAGCATGCTGGTGAGGACGTCGGCGAGGTTCGGCTCGTCATCGACCACGAGGGCACGCAGCGGGGTGCCGTCCGGGCGGCGCATCGGCTGTGCCTGCGCGGCGCGCAGCGACCGACTCATACGACCAGCATGCGCGACAACTTCTGAATTGCCTCTGAGCCGGCTCTGCATTGCGCAAGGTCACAGGTTGCTGAGAGGGCGTCCAGAGGGTCGCCGAACATGCTCAGTGCAGCCAACCGAAAGGCGCATCCGTGACCGCGACGTTGCAGACCCAGGTGGGTCCGTCCAGCGCGCTGCTGCCACGGCCGTTGCGTATCGCGCCAGGGGTTGCGCTGTCGGCAATCGGGCTCGGCGCGCTGGCCGTACTCGTGCTCTGGTGGCACGACACGGTGTTCGTACACGGGCTCGGCGATTGGCTGACGAATGCCGGGCGCATAACCGGGCTGCTTGCCGGTTACGCGGTGGTCGTGCTGCTCGCGCTCATGGCACGCGTCCCGGCGCTCGAACGCGGCGTCGGCACCGACCGGCTGGCCCGCTGGCACGCGATGGGCGGCCGCTACACCGTCAGCCTCGCGGTCGCGCACACGCTGCTGATCATCTGGGGCTATGCCGTCACGGCGCACGCCGGCCTGGTGAGCCAGACCTGGTCGCTTCTCACGACGTACCCGGACGCCCTGATGGCGACTGTCGCCGTCTTCCTGCTCGTCGGCGTCGGCGTCGCTTCGGCCCGGGCGGCGCGGCGCCGGCTGAGCTACGAGACGTGGCACTTCGTCCACCTCTACACGTACCTCGCCGTGGCTCTGGCGTTCAGCCACCAGTTCGCGACGGGCGCCGACTTCCTGAACGACGCGCGGACGCGCTGGCTCTGGTCGACGACGTACATCGGGGTCGCCGCCCTGCTGCTGTGGTACCGCGTGCTGACCCCACTGCTCGCGCTCCCCAGGCGCCAGTTGCGCGTCGTCGGGATCCACCGCGAGTCCGCCGACGTGGTCTCGGTGTACGTCACGGGCCGACGCCTCGACCAGCTGAACGCCGAGCCAGGCCAGTTCTTCCGCTGGCGGTTCCTCACTCGGGACCTGTGGTGGGCGGCGAACCCGTACTCGCTGTCGGCGCCGCCGCGTCCGGATCTGCTGCGCATCACGGTGAAGATCGCGGGCGACCACAGCGCAGCGCTGCTCGCGCTGCGCCCCGGCACCCGCGTGCTCGCGGAAGGTCCGTACGGATCGTTCACCGCCGCTCGACGCCGCCGGCGCAAGGTGCTGTTGCTGGCAGGGGGTGTGGGCATCACCCCGCTGCGGGCGCTGTTCGAGACGCTGCCCGCACACCCCGGCGACGTCACGCTCATCTACCGGGCCAACACGCCGGACCAGCTCGTCCTGCGCAGCGAACTCGACGCCATCGCATATCAGCGCGGGGCGCGCGTGCACTACCTGACCGGTCCGCCACGACACGGCGCGAACGACCCGCTCTCGGCCCAACGGCTGCTGCGCCTCGTGCCCGACCTGCGCCACCACGACGTGTTCCTGTGCGGGCCCGAAGGCATGATGGCCGCCGCCCAGGCGACGCTGCGCCAGGCCGGCGTGCCACGCCGGCACATCCACTCCGAGTCCTTCGCGTTTTGAGGTCGATTCCGGTGAAACGCATAGTCCTGGCCTTCTTCGGCACCAGCCTCGGGCTCGTCGCCCTGCTCAGCTTCAAGTCGCACGGGCATCCGGTGGGCGCCGGGGCCGCCCTGCCCTCGGCGGCGCTGCCCGGCACCAACGCGTCGCCGAGCACGCCGCGGGCGAGCCAGTCGACCAGCGCGCCGCCGAATCCGAGCTCCACCCCGGCGAGCCGCCGGACGATCGTCGGCGACGCGATCGAGACGCAGTACGGCGTGGTGCAGATCAAGGCGACGGTGTCGGGCAACAAGATCGACCAGGTCTCCTACGTGCAGCTGACCGCCTACGACGGCCGCTCGCAGCAGATCAACAGCTACGCAGCGCCGATCCTGCTGCAGGAGACGCTCTCCACGCAGAGCGCCAACATCGACACCGTCTCCGGAGCGACGTACACGAGCGAGGGCTACATCCAGTCGCTGCAGAGCGCGCTGGACAAGGCCGGCATCAAATGAGGCACGTCGAGGAATGCATGGGCACCGTGTTCTCGATCGACGTCCGCGATCCGGATGTCGGCGAGCCGGCGATCGACGGCGTCGTGCAGTGGCTGCACTGGGTCGACTCGACGTTCTCGACGTACCAGCCGGGCAGCGAGATCAGCCGGCTGGCACGAGGTGACATCACGGTGCGCGAGTGCGACCCGCAGGTTCGCAAGATCCTGGATCTGTGCGACGACCTGGACCGGGCCACGAGCGGGTACTTCTCCGCCTATGCGACCGGCGTGCTCGACCCGTCCGGAGTGGTCAAGGGCTGGGCCATCGAGCAGGCGAGCGAACTGCTGCGGGCCGCCGGTTCGGCGAACCATTGCGTCAACGGTGGGGGTGACGTGCAATGCGCGGGCGAGTTCGAACCGGGGCGGCCCTGGCGCATCGGTGTCGCGCATCCGCTCGAGCCGGCACAGCTCGCCGGTGTCGTCGCCGGCAACGACCTCGCGGTGGCCACGTCCGGGACGGCTGCGCGCGGCCAGCACATCGTCGACCCGTACACCCGCCGACGGCCGACCGCGCTGGCTGCCGTGACGGTGGTCGGGCAGCACCTGACCTACGTCGACGCGTACGCCACGGCGGCCTTCGCCATGGGCGACCGCGCTCAGTCGTGGCTCGAAGGCCTGCCCGGCTACTGGGCGCTCGGCATCACCGCCGACGGCGCGGCCTGGCGCACCAGCGGATTCGCGGATACGGCGATTACGCCGTCGGCGACGTCCCTGCGCTGAGCAGATCCTCGCAGGCCTTCGTCACGCGGGCCGCCATGGCGGTCTCCGCGAGCTTCAGGTACGAGCGCGGGTCGTAGGCCTTCTTGTTGCCGACTTCGCCGTCGACCTTCAGCACGCCGTCGTAGTTGGTGAACATATGCGCGGCGACCGGGCGGGTGAACGCGTACTGGGCGTCGGTGTCGACGTTCATCTTGACGACGCCGTACGAGACGGCCTCGCGGATCTCGTCCAGCTCCGAGCCCGATCCGCCGTGGAAGACGAGCGCGAACGGGCGCGGCTTGCCGACCTTGTCGCCGACGGCGTCCTGGATCTCCTTGAGCACCTCGGGACGCAGCTTGACGTTGCCCGGCTTGTAGACGCCGTGCACGTTGCCGAACGTGGCAGCCAGCAGGTACCGGCCCTTCTCGCCGGTGCCGAGCACCTCGGCGGTACGCAGCGCGTCGTCGGCGGTCGTGTACAGCTTCTCGTCGATCGCGCCGGTGACACCGTCCTCCTCGCCACCGACGACGCCGATCTCCAGCTCTAGGACGATCTTCGCCGCGGCCGCCTTGCCGAGCAGCTCCGCGGCGATCTGCAGGTTCTCCTCGAGCGGCACGGCCGAGCCGTCCCACATATGCGACTGGAAAAGGGGATTCTCCCCGCGGTTGACCCGATTCTGCGAGATCGCGAGCAGCGGCCGGACGTACCCGTCGAGCGTGTCCTTCGGACAGTGGTCGGTGTGCAGCGCGACGTGGATCGGGTACTTGTCGGCGACCACGTGCGCGAACTCGGCGAGCCCCACCGCGCCGGTCACCATCTCCTTGACCTTCGTGCCGGACGCGAACTCGGCGCCGCCCGTCGACACTTGGATGATGCCGTCGCTGCCGGCGTCGGCGAACCCGCGCAGCGCTGCATTGAGCGTCTCGGACGACGTCACGTTGATCGCGGGATAAGCGAAGCCGCCCTGCTTGGCGCGGTCGAGCATCTCGGCGTAGATCTCAGGTGTCGCGATCGGCATCGTGCCAGTCTAGGGCGCCCGTGTGTGCGGCCGAGAGCGAACATCCTGGACGACGGCCGTCGCCTCCTGATCGGGTACGACGTATGGACGT
>DASXRA010000469.1:0-12180 GCA_036506855.1 Jatrophihabitantaceae bacterium | reverse complement strand
CGCCCGCCGCCCACGACCACCAGCCCGCTGCGTCGAGCAAGCGCCGCATTCTTCGATCGCCACCGCGCGAAGCGGGGCGCCTCCTGGACGCAGACGACATGCGCCTCGCATCCGCGGATGACGCGGGCGACGGCGTCCTCGTCGTCCCGAAGGGAGCGGACGTTGTAGCAGAGCAAGCGCAGCGTCGGCACGGTTGCGCATTCTGGCCTATCGCGGGCCGTCAGACGCGACGACGTGCCAGGTCTGCCGCGCCGACGAGTCCGGCCTCGGGGCCCAGCTCAGCCAGTTTCACGTCGGCCATCGGACGAAAGCCGCGTCCGGTCAGCGAGCGCCGGAACGTCTCACGAGCCGGCACGATCAGCAGATCACCCGCCTCGGAGACGCCACCGCCGATCACGAACACCACCGGGTCGATGATCGCCGCCAGGTTGGCCAGCCCCCGGCCGAGCCACTGGCCCATCGTCGTGTAGATCTCGACGGCCGCCGGGTCGCCCTCACGCGCCGCCTGCGTCACGAGCGGCCCGCTGAGCTCCGCCGGGTCGCCGCCGGCCAGTTCGAGCAACCGGTGCGCCGCGACCGGCGAGATGTCGGCCAGCTCCCGGGCGTCTCGCGCGAGCGCGCTGCCCGACGCGTACATCTCCCAGCAGCCGCGATTGCCGCAGGCGCAACGCCGCCCGTCCGGGACGACGGACATGTGCCCGTACTCGGTGCCTACGCCGTATGCACCGCGGTAGAGCACCCCGCTGATGACTAGTCCGCCGCCGATGCCGGTGCCGAGCGTCACGCAGACGACGACGCGCGAGCCGCGGGCCGCGCCGAAGCGGTACTCGGCCCAGGCCGCGGCGTTCGCGTCGTTCTCGACGGTGACCGGCGAGCCGATGCGGTCGGCCAGGGCGTCGCGCAGCGGCTCGTTGCGCCACGCGAGGTGCGGCGAGAACAGCACCGTGGCCCGGTCGTTGCCGATCCAGCCGGCCGCGCCGATGCCCACCGCGACGATCTCGTGCCGCTTGCCGAGCTCGCCGACGACCTCGGCGATCACCCGCTCGGTCTCGGCGACGTCGTGGCCCGGAGTCGGGCGCCGCTCGGTGTCGATCACCTTGCCCTCGTCGTCGACCACGCCGGCGGCCACCTTGGTGCCACCGATGTCGACGCCGATCGCCAGCGGCATGTCAGGCGTCGTCGAGGTTGATGTGCTGGACCCGGGAAGCTGCGTCGTCCGGGGGGCGCGGCGGGCTGGCCGCGGCCGCGTCGAGGACGGCACGCAGCGCGGCGACCAGCGACGCCCCCGCCTCGGCGACCTTCTCGCTGATCTCCGGCCGGTCGCCGCGCAAGATCGCGATCAGCTGGCAGATCGGGCACCACGTGCACTCCGGTGCGCCGGTCGCGATGTGCGACGTGGCCGGGTCGCCGAAGTTGCGGCGGGCCCAGTCCTGCAGGGCGTCGACCAGCTTCGCGGCCTCGTCGCCGATCGTGCCGTGCTGGGCGTGACCGTTCGGGCCGGTCATCGGCTGCCGCCCCGCCGCCGGCTGGGCCGCTCTGCGTCGTCGTCGGGCCTGGGCCACAGGCTCGGGTTCGGGCGGAACCGGACGCGCAGCTCGCGTTCGGCCAGCTCGCCACCGACGACGTCGCACCGCCGCAGCACACTCGGCAGCGTGATCACCCGCCGGTGACCCGCGACGGTCAGCACGAGGTCGTCGCCGGAGCGCGCCGCGTCCACAGCCGCGCGTTCGACGAGCGGAAGCCACATCCGAAGGACGTACTCGCCGTCGACCGAGTCGACGCTCATCAGCTCGGCGGGCACCGACAGCCGCACCGGGTCGGTACCGGGCAGTACGCCGTAGAGCTCGTCGGCGACGCCGCGCAGCGCTGTCGCGCCAACCGGCTCGGCCTGCCCATACGCGAGCTCGTGCACCGGCAGACCGGCGAAGGATTCGCGCAGCTCGGCGAGCTGAGCCTGCTGGGCGCTCACCCAGCCTTGCCGGAATGCGTCGCGTCCCTTCGGGAAGACCCGGTTGGCGATGACCAGGTCGACGCGGTAGCCGTACAGCGCCAGGGCCGTGAACGTGCGCCTGGCCTCTGCGGCGACCACGGTCTCCGGCGTCAGCACAAGACGCACGGTCGTCACGGCCGGATCGGCGAGCAGTTCGCGCACGGAAGCCAGGTCGTCGGAGAGCCGGAGCAGCGCGTCGAAGATGCTGTCGGGCGGGATCACCTCGCCGCGTCCCATGATCGCGGCCAGCGGGCGCATCCCCCGGGCCAGCCGGCGATGTGCCGGGAACACCTTCTGCAGGTACCAGCCGAGCGCCTCGGGCAGCGCGAGCAGCCGCAGTGTCTCGGCGGTCGGGGCGCAGTCGACGACCAGCACGTCCCACTGACCGTTCAGCGCCAGATCGCGCACCGCCAGCAGGGCGAGAACTTCCTCGACGCCGGGCAGCACGGTCAGCTCCTCGGCGGTGATCGGATCGACGCCACCGCGCGCCAGCAGGTCGAGCAGGAACCGCTGCACGTCGCGCCATGCGACCTCGAAGCGCTGCTGGGTGTCGATGTGCACGGCCCACAGGCTCGGCGCGACCTCGACCGGCTCGTTGCCCAACTCGGCGCCGAGCGCGTCGCCGAGCGAGTGCGCCGAGTCGGTCGACAGGAGCAGGGTCTTGACGCCCCGGTCAGCCAGCCGTAGCGCGGTTGCCGAAGCGGTCGTCGTCTTGCCGACGCCGCCCTTGCCGGTGAACAGGACGATGCGCATATCGGCGCTATCCCCCGCCTGCTTCGACGCGCCGCTTCAATTCCTTCAGCGCGGTGTCCATGATCACCCGCTCCGCCTTGCGCTTGAGCATGCCCAGCATCGGTATCGCGAGGTCGACGGTCAGCGAGTACGTCACCTCAGTGGCTTCCCCCGTCGGCTGCAGCACGTAACTGCCGTGCTGCATCTTCTGCATCTGCCCCTTGACGAGATTCCACTCGACCCGCTCGTCGCCGGTCCAGATGTACTCGAGCTCGTACTGGTCCTTCACGATCCCGGCGTCCAGCACGAACCGGACGCGCTTGGCGCGCCCACCGGCGCCCTCGTCGGCGACCTCGGCCGACTTCACCGACGTGGCCCATTCGGGATACGCCGGAAAGTCCGCAATCACGGCCATGATCTGAGCCGGCGGAGCATCGATCGTGATGGACTGGGTGGACTGGTCGGCCATGCGCGTGAGGTTACCGCCGCTGTGTTTCGCGTCCAGCCGCGATGCGCCCTTCGAGATCGTCCTTGACCGCCCAGAAGATTCGCTTGGCTCGCCTGCGGTGACCGAGCGCGACGCGCTGGACGCTGCGCCCGAACGGACCGCGCCGCTCGGGCAGCGCGAGGCGCAGGAAGTAGTGCAGCAGGACGCCGTCGCGGCACTCCTCCAGCCACACCTCCATCGAGCCGGTGGACGGCGACGCGGCTGACGGGCGGACGAACCACCGCACGCCGAGCGGGCCGCGCAATTCGTCGACGGCCAGATCGAGATCGGGCCACCAGCGACGCCAGTTCGCCGGGTCGGCGACCGCGCCGGCGACGCGGTCCCGGGACGCCGCGATCCAGGTGTCGTCGGCGATGTCGACCTGTGGCATGGCGTTACCATGACATGCCGTCGGCGTTACCGCAGCCGTATCGTGTTGATCGACGGTCACCAGGTACGGTGCCCGGCACAAGGCCCCGGGACGAGCCGCGGCCACCCGCGGAAAGGATGCGGACGAGTGCGCGAACTTTCGGTTCCCCGCAATGCGCCGAACCCCAGCCAGCACAACACGGCCGACTACGTCTTCGACAATGCCGCAAACCACCCGGACCGGCTTGCGCTGCGCCGTCGCGTCGATGGCTCGTGGCAGGGCGTCACGTCCGCGCAGTTCGCGAGCGACGTGCTCAGCTGCGCGCGCGGCTTGATCGCCGCGGGCATCGAGCCCGGTGACCGCATCGCGCTGATGAGCAAGACCCGCTACGAATGGACGCTGCTCGACTTCGCGATCCTCAGCGTCGGGGCCGTCGTCGTGCCGATCTACGAGACGTCCAGCGTGGAGCAGGTCGAGTGGATCCTGTCCGACTCGGGCGCCACGGCGGTCATCGCCGAGACCGCCGAGCACGAGGCGATCGTCGAGACCGCTCGCGCCGTCGCGCCGGCCGTCCGGCAGGTCTGGCGCATCGAGGCGGACGCCGTCTCGGCGCTCGGCGAGCAGGGCGTCGGAATCACCGAGGACGACGTGCACAAGCGGCGCGACGCGGTGACCCTGAACGATCTCGCATCCATCCTGTACACGTCCGGGACGACGGGGCGTCCCAAGGGCTGCCGGTTGCTCCATCGCAACTTCGTCACCGAGGTCAACGAGGTCACCAGCGACCTTCCCCAGCTGTTCAACCCCGGAACGTCGACCTTGCTGTTCATCCCGATCGCGCACGTCTTCGGCCGCGTGATCCAGATCGGCGCTCTGGCTAGCGGCTGCGTGCTCGGCCACACGGCCGACGTCAAGAACCTGCTCGCCGATCTCGCCGCGTTCCAGCCGACGTTCGTGCTCAGCGTCCCGCGCGTGTTCGAGAAGGTCTACAACACGGCCAAGCAGAAGGCACATGCCGAAGGCCACGGCAAGATCTTCGACCTCGCCGAGCGCGTCGCGATCCGCTACTCGCAGGCGCAGGAGCGTGGCTCGGTATCGCCGATTCTCAAGGTGCAGCACGCGCTGTTCGACCGGCTCGTGTACGGCAAGCTGCGCGCCGCACTGGGTGGTCGATGCGAGGCGGCGATCTCCGGCGGCGCGCCGCTCGGCGAGCGGCTCGGTCACTTCTTCCACGGCGTCGGCGTCACCATCTACGAGGGCTACGGACTGACCGAGACGACCGCCGGTGTGTGCGTGAACCGTCCGGACGCGTTGCGGATCGGTACCGTCGGGCGCCCCGTCGGCGGGGTGAGCGTGGCGGTCGCCGACGACGGCGAGTTGCTGTTCAAGGCAGACCTGATCTTCGACGGATACTGGAACAACGAGGCGGCGACGCAGGACGCAATCGACGCCGACGGCTGGTTCCATACTGGAGATATCGGCGAAATTGATCAAGACGGATACGTGCGGATCACCGGGCGCAAGAAGGAACTGATCGTCACGGCCGCCGGCAAGAACGTCGCCCCCGCCGTGCTCGAGGACCGCGTACGCGCGCATTGGCTGATCAGTCAGTGCCTGGTCGTCGGCGACCGCCAGCCGTTCATCGCGGCCCTGATCACGCTCGACACCGAATCGTTGCCCGCCTGGCTGGAGAAGGCCGGCCGGCCCGCCTCGACCGAACTCGCCGACATCGTCGACGACGCCGAGCTGCGTGCCGAAGTGCAGGTCGCGATCGACGACGCGAACAAAGCGGTGAGCCACGCCGAGGCGATCAAGAAGTTCACGATCCTGCCGATCGACTGGACGGAGGCCACCGGCCAGCTGACGCCGTCGCTGAAGCTCAAGCGCAACCTCGTGCAGGCCGAGTGCGCCGAGGAGATCACGGCGCTCTACACCGGCGGCAAGGACTAGCCCTCCAGCATGTCGCGCAGGCGCGCGGCGACGATGTCCCACTGCCACTCGCCGGTGACCCAGCGCCGGCCGGCCTCGCCGAACTTGGCCCGCAGCTGAGCGTCGTCGAGCAGGTCGGCGATCCGCTCGGCGACCTGGTCGATGTCGCGGCCGTCGACGAGATAGCCCGTCTCTCCGTCGCGGACCGCATCGGGCGCGCCCCCCGAGTCGCCGACCACGACCGGCAGCCCGAGCGCCGACGCTTCGAGGAACACCACGCCGAGCCCCTCGACGTCCATACCCAGGCGTCTGGTTCGGCACGGCATGGCGAAGACGTCGCCCGCCGCATAGTGCATCGCGAGCTCATCAGCCGGGACGGCGCCGGTGAACGCCACGTGCTCGGTGACGCCGCCGCGCGCGGCCAGGCGTCGCAGCGTGGCGTCGAAGCGGCCCTTCCCGACGAGCAGCAGCGCGGCGTCCGGGATCCGGCGGCGGATCGCGGGCAGAGCCCGGATCAGCGCGTCCTGGCCCTTGCGGGGCACCAGCCGCGACACGCACACGACGACGGGCCGGTCAGCCAGTCCGTGCCGGGCGCGCACTGCCGAGCCATCGATGCCGGGACGGAACGTCTCGACGTCCACTCCAGGTGTCAGCTGACGCAGCGTCGCGTGCCTGCCCAGCGCCGGCGCCAACCGGCGGCGCGCGTACTCGCCGAGGTAGGTGACGACGTCGCAGTGCGTGCCGATCCGGCGCAGTGCCTGACGAGCACCGGGCAGCATCGCCCACGCGACCTCGTGGCCGTGCGTCGTCGCCACGATGCGCTCCACGCCGGCTCGGCGCAGCGCCGGCGCCAGCAGCGCCAACGGAGCAGCCGCGCCGAACCAGGCGGCGGTGCAGCCGTGCGCCCGGGCGGTCGCGACGACGTGCCGCCCGGCGGCCGGGGTCGGCACGAGCAGCCCCGTCGGGTGGCGCACGACCGGGAACGGCTGGGCCGCGTCGAACTCGGCGGAGCCGTCGTGGTCGGACGCGTACACGACGACCGAGCCGGCCGGCTGGCGAATCGCCACCTCGTGCACGAACGATTGGATGCCGCCGCGCCTGGGCGGGAAGTCGTTCGTGACGATCAGGGTCTTTCTCACGACGGCGCCGTCACCTCAGCTGCGCCCGCACGTACATGCGCCATTGGGCGGTGAACTGCGCGGTGCTGAGGCGCAGCGTGTCCTTCAACGCGGCGTCGAGCGCGTCCCGCGGGCTCCCGGCGGACGTGGCGACGTGCCGGTACAGGCGGACCAGCGCGTCCTGACCGGCTCTCGCCGCGATGAGCCGGCACGCCAACCCCGCCTCCTCGTAGACCTGCGGCAGCCGCCCGCCACCGGGGGTGAACTCGTCGTTCGCGGGCAGCGCGGCGGGGATCTTGCCGGACGCCACCTCGGCCCGCAGCTCGCCGGCCGCGGCCGTGACGGCCTGCCCACTGCCGAGGTTAGCGACATAGTCGGCGAGCCCTTCGATCAACCACGTGGGTAGCGTCTCGCTCGGGTGGGTGAGCGCCCAGGTGGCGACGTGGGTGACCTCGTGGCGCATCACCAGCCGCAGCCCGAGGGAGCTCAGTCGTGCCGGACTGAGCACGACCCGCAGGCCGGTGCTCGGATCGGCGTCGTCCGCGACGGTCTCCGCAGCTGTGTCGCTGCCGCCGGACGCGCCGACGATCGCCGCCATCTCGTCCTGGCTGCCCGCGACGATCACGACGACGCGCCGCGGCCAGCCGTTGCCCCACACGCCGGTGACCGCCGCGACCGCATCGTCGGCCACCGCGGCGACGGCCGCCAACCGCGCGTCATCCGCGGGGTGTGCGAGCACCAGGCTGGCCGCACCACGGCGAGCGACCACCTGGCCGAAGTCCCACGGACCGTGCCAGCTCGCACCGCCCTCGCCGGCCAGATCGGCGTCGCTCGCGATCAGCACGCGGCCCGAACGGCGCACGAAGGTCAACCACATGTCGTGGGCGGTCGGCGCGGGATCGGCGTCGCGGAGCTGATATCGGAACGCGACGCGTGCGATGAGGATCGCCGCGCCGTAGCGGGTGGCCGCGTCGGCCAGCACGCTGCCGCCGGTGACCGGCGCGGTGATCTGGTACGACCATGCGGCGAGCGGTACTCCGGCAACGTTGTCGAATGTCGCGGCCTGTGCTGCTCGGTATCTCGCGGCGGCGGGTGACGAGTCGAGATCGGCCAGGAACGCCGTGCGGTCTCGCGCCAGCAGGGCGGCGCCGTGGCGGTCGAGAATGTGCTGCGCCGCCGTCATCGTCGGGGCGGCGGGCCCTCCGCCCGCGCCGGCCTGGGTCCGGCCGCCGGGACCGTCCGCGGATCCTCCCGGCGACGACGCCCCAACACCCAGCGCAACGGCGGCAGCAACGACAAGTCCGGCGCACAGCGCGATCAGGGGGCGGCGCAGACGTGAAAGCGGGGCGGGCCCGTCACCGGAACCCGCCCCGCTCGTCGCGTTCGGACGCGGCGTCACACCAGCCGAGTCGCACCCGCCCAGTCGGGCAGGTCGTCGGCCACGTTCACGTACCTGATGCCGAGTTGCTCATCTGCTGCCGACACGGCGACGCCATCGCCGATATAGATCTCGACGTGCGTGATCGGCTGGTACATGAAGACCAGATCGCCTGGCTGCAGCTCGGCGTAGGAGACGTGGTGGCCGTAGTTGTACTGGGCCGAGGCGAGGTGTGGCAGCGACACGCCACCCTGCGCCCACGCGGCCATGGTCAGGCCGGAGCAGTCGTACGCGTCGGGCCCGGAGGCGGCGAACACGTACGCCTTGCCGACCTGGGCTCTCGCGAAGTCAATCGCCTTCTGGGCAGCCGCCGATCCTGCGTGGATCGGAGTGGTGGGCGGCGCCGCAGAGCCCCGGCTCATGTATGCCGCTCGCTGCTGGGCGTTCAACTGGCCGAGCAACAGCTTGTACTTGTTCGTGTCGAGCTCGATGGCGCGCCGCTGCTTGTCGAGCGAGTCGCGCTGGGTCTTCGCCTTGGCGAGCAGTTTCGTGGCGGTCTTCTGCGCAGTCTGCGCTTTGGTATGCGCATCAGTGATCTGCGAGACCACCTCGGCACGGTGCGTGGAGATGAGATTGAGGGTGTTCAGGGTGTCGATGTAGCTCTGCCCGTCCTGGCTGGTCAGCAGCGCCCCGGCCCGGCTGAACGACGCGGACTCGTACTCGGCGATCACCGTCTGGCTGAGTTGGGCGCGGGCCGCGTCGAAGCCCTCCGCCGCTGCAATAGCGGCCTGCTGCGCCTTGTCCGCGGCCTTCTGCTCGGCCGCGACGTCGCTGGCGGCCTTGTTGTACTTCTCGGTCAGCGCCTCGTTCTGCCTGGCGAGTTTGTGGAGCTTGGCGGTGACCTGAGCGATGGTCGGGGTCCCTGGATCGGCACCCGCGACGTGAGGCAGGACGACTGCTGCGCCCACCCCGATCAGGATTGCACCGGCTAGAAGCGATCGAACACGGCTGGGGGTCCGAGTCAACGCCACGGCTGGCGGAACTCCATTCTTCCTCGTACCGCCTACCGAGTTAGCTGACGGGTTCGGGCCGGAAGTAGCCCTACAACACGATGTCCACCGCGACCTGGCCGCGGCGGCCCTCGTGCCGATTCACCCCATGGGAACTGGTGGGTCCCCGGTTCGCCGACCCCTTCGTTCCGCCCCGCATACGGAACGCCGGTGCCGATGACGATTCGGCGGTGACTTCCCGGTGATTCCCCGTCTGGGAGCCGACTAACCGGTAGGTCGCGGAAAGATTACGGGATCGACTACTGCCCGGCAACGAGGGGGGCCCGGCGATTCGCGGCGAGTCTTACGCGATGTCACGGCGCGTAGTGCTTCCCCCCGGAACGAGTCGCAATGGCGGCACCAGCCCTTCTGCGGCTAATACGTCCACCGCGACGTGTTCGCAGTCGTCGAACTCGACCACGTGTCCTGGTTTGCCCAACAAAACCGTAACAACGCAGTCGCCACAAGCCTGGTCTCGCGCGCGACAGGTATCGCAGTCGATGAGCACGCTCTACCTCCTCGTTTACTCGATGTTGAAATCGAGGTTATGGAGGTGGTCCGACAATTTTTCTCCGGCGTGTCAGGTCTGGCCGAATCTGGCCAGTAGCACGGCCGAGGCGGCCGTCCAGGCGCCCCAACGCGCCGCGTCGCGGGCCACCTCGTTGTCCGACGAGACCACGACGAGCGGGCGCCCTGGTGGCTCCGCACCGACGAGCCGGCCGATCAGGTCGTCGGCTGTCTCGGCCGGATCACTGAACAGCACCCGGACGCCGCGCGGCGCCGGCGGCATCGTCGGCGGTCGCTGGCCACCGTCGAACACGACCGTCACCTCCGCGCCGGACCGCGCCGCCAGGGCCGCCAGGGAGCCGACGAGCCGCGCGCGCTGATCAGCCAGCGCCAGTTCGCCGTAGCCGGTCTTCGTGACGTTGTAGCCGTCGACGATCAGGTGCACGTTGGGCAGCGCCAGCACGCCGTCCAGTGCGACGGGATCAGCCGCGGTACGGCGCCGGGTCGGCGCGTCCGCCGATGCGACCGTGTCAGCGGGACGAATCGCGGGCGCCGGCAGCGACAGCTCGCGCCGCACGCCCGCGGCCGCCTCGGTCAGGGTGTCGACGAGCAGCCACAGCCGCGCACCGTCGACGTCGCGGTCGGCGCGTGCGCCGCGGCGGGCGGCCTCCAGCGCGCGCTCCAGCTCGCCGATCCGGACGCGACTGCGCCGCGACTCGGCCTCGCGCGCTGCCTCGGCCGCAGATGCCCGCGCGACCGCGTCGGCAGTCGCCGCATCGGCGTCGGCGCGTGCCCGTTCGGCGGCACGCAGCTCGCCGGTGCGCGCACGCAACTGCTTGCGCAGGTCGGCGATCTCGGCCTGCGCGCCCGCCGCCGCGTCGGTGATGGCCGCCTTCGCCTGCGCGGCTTCAGCGCGCAGCTGCGATTTCAGCTCGGCGATCTCGGCACGCATCCGCTCCAGGTCGGCCGCGCTCTGCTCCGCCCCCGAGTGCGCCCGCTCGGTCGCCCACCGCGCGTTGGCGTCGGCGACGATGCCTTGCCAGCCGTCCGGACGGATCAGGTAGGCGACGACGGCGGTGTCGACCGGGTCCGAGGCGGCAGTCGACCCTCCCGTCCGCACAGCCTGGGCAAGGTGCGGCGAGGCCTCCTCGACCGCCTCGGCGACGCGTCCGCGGAACGTGTCGTCGGCGTCGAGCGCGGCCGCGATCACGGTGCCGCCCAGCCTTATCCGCTTTGTCGGAGTGAAGCGCGCGACCGCACGCAGAGCCGCCGGAAGTTCGTCGGCGCCGAGCCGGCCCACGAGGTCGGCCCCGATGGTGATCAACTGCTGGCGGGCAGGTTCACTCAGGACAACGGGACGCCCGTTGCCCTCGGGTACCTGCGTGTCGGTCACCTCGCGAGGTTACGTCGCCCGGAACGGCGAGGCGGCGTGTTTTGGTCAGACCCCACGCCTAACGTCCGCATCGTGAGTGCCGCACCCGTGGGGATGTTCCTCCAGCAGAGCTTCGACGAGCTCGACGAGCCCCTGCGCGACACCACGTTCACCGTCGTCGACCTGGAGACCACCGGAGGCACCGCGGGATCGGACTCGATCACCGAGATCGGCGCGGTGAAGGTGCGCACCGGCGAGGTTCTCGGCGAGTTCCAGACCCTGGTCGACCCAGGGGTGCCGATCGCGCCCTTCGTCAGCGTGCTCACCGGCATCACCGACTCCATGGTGTCGGTGGCGCCACGAATCGAGGCGGTGCTGCCGTCCTTCCTCGAGTTCGCGCGGGGCAGCGTGCTGGTGGCCCACAACGCCCCGTTCGACGTCGGCTTCCTACGCAACGCGTGCGCGGCGCTCGACGTGGCCTGGCCGGCGTTCCCGGTCGTCGACACCGCCGTGCTCGCGCGGCGCGTCCTCACCCGCGACGAAGTGCCCAACTGCAAGCTCGGCACGCTCGCCCGCTTCTTCCACGCCACGACCGAGCCGGTGCATCGCGCTCTCGCCGATGCGCGCGCGACCGTCGACGTGCTGCACGCACTGCTCGACCGGTTGGGCAGCCTGGGCGTGCAGTCTCTGCCGGAACTGCGGGCGTTCACCGCGCAGGTGTCCGACGCCCAGCGGCGCAAGCGGCACCTCGCCGACGGAATGCCCGCGCGCCCGGGCGTCTACGTGTTCCGCGACGCCAGGGGTGAGCCGCTCTACGTCGGCACCAGCCGCAACCTGCGCGCACGCGTCCGGCAGTACTTCGTGGCGAGCGAGACCCGCAGCCGCATCGGCGAGATGATCGGCCTGGCCGAACGGGTCGACCCGATCGAGTGCGCGCACGCGCTGGAGGCACAGGTTCGCGAACTGCGGCTGATCGCCGCCTACAAGCCGCGCTACAACCGCCGATCCAAGTTCCCGGAACGTTCGATGTGGCTCAAGCTCACCGTCGAGGCGTTCCCCCGGCTGTCGATCGTCCGCGACGTGCACGACGACGGCGCCGCGTACCTAGGCCCGCTGCGCTCGCGGCGCCAGGCCGAGACGATCCGCGACGCCATTCACGACGCGGTGCCCTTGCGGCAGTGCAGCGACCGGCTCTCGCTGCGCCGAGTGGTGCGCGCGGCGTGTGCCCTGGCCGGCATCGGCCGCTGC
>DASXRA010000468.1:0-2767 GCA_036506855.1 Jatrophihabitantaceae bacterium | reverse complement strand
CGCGTTCCAGCACGACATGGTCGGCGCCGAACGCAGTGAGCTCCCGGCTGACGGACAGCCCCGCCTGACCCGCCCCGATCACCAGAACTGACACGGGGCACATCCTCGCCCTGCGGCTGCTGCCAGCGCGAGGGGGCTGCGGGTTACGGACTCATCGGCGCGGCTCGAACGCGATGATCAACGCCGACGCCGCGGCGCCGATTCCGTTCGCCGGCCGCTCGCCGCGCGCACCTATTCGTCCGGCGTGTAGTGCTCATCCGGGACGCGCGCGCGATCAAGGCGATGCTGTTCACGCTGCTCGCGCCGCGCCTCGCGGCGAGCTCGGCGCGCATCGCGGCGCGCCAGCTCGCGACGTTGTTTCAACACCGGGTCGTACCGCGTCCCCATCAGCGGGTTGTCCCAGGACTGGGCAGGTCCCCAGATCGTCAGGGCTCGGGCGCGTAGCCAACGATCGGCCGCGTCTCCCCCGAGTTCCGCTCGTCGCGCTTGCTCATGTCCATCACCAGCTTCGACACAGCTAGTCAGCGCGTGGCACTTCTCAGCGTAACGCTGCGGAAGTGGTCGGTAGGTTTTCGGGATGACACGGGATCGGTCGCAGCGGGCGGAGCGGAAAGGATCGGTCGGGTTCGCCGCCGTGATCGGCGGTGTGGCCGGTGCGACGCTGGCGGGGCACCGCGGTCGGCGGGCTGCAGGGGTCGGTGCGATTGCCGGTGCCGCCGGGTTGGCGGTGTCGGAGGCGGTGGCCCGGGCTCGTCAGCGACCTGGCGAGATCCCGTCGCTGTGGCAGCGGATTGCGATGAGCGGTGCGCTGGTCGCGCCGCTCGGCTGGGCGGCCGGCCGGGTGCGGCGGATTGGGCCTCTCGCGGTGGGCACGGGGACGGGGACGCTCGCGGGCTTGCTCGGGATCCGTCCGCAGAAGGTGCTGCTCGGGCCGGTATTCGGCCTGGCAGTCGGCCGGGCATTCGCGATGCGACGGCCCGCGGTGGCGGCGCCGATTGTGGCCGCCACGACGATGGTCGCCTACCGGACGGCGTCGGCGCTGGTGTTTCGCGACGCGCAGGTCAGTCTGCTGGCCGAGCGGGTGCGGGCGGAGGATCTGCCGTTCGTCGTGCCGCGCGAAGCGCGTTCCTCCTATGTCGGCACCGGGTACGTCCGCGACCTGGCGGCAGCGCTCGGTGGCAGTTACGTCGCTGACGCGCCCGAAGTCGGCATCGTCGCCTCGCTGGACGAGCTGGCCGGTCCGGACTTCGACCCGGCGGCCGTCGACCCGCGCGTGCGCGAGTTCTACGAGCACACCACCCGGTTCCGGCTCGACATCGTGCCGCAGTGGCGGCTGTGGGTACGCCCCGGCTACCTCCTCTATCGGACGCTGGTCGCGCGGCCGCTGGGGCAGGCCAACGTGCCGATGAACCAGCGCGATACGCAGCGAGGGATCCGCAGCCGCATTGACACGATCACCCTCCCGGGCGAGGACGTCGTGGCGGTGCGCGGCTGGATCCGATCGTTCGCCGACACCGACGAGCCGATCTATGTCGGCATCTACACCACCTACCGTCACGACGGCCGCGGGTACGTCAGCGTCGGATTTCCGGTACCGCAGGCCAGCTTCACCGCAACCCTGCTACCGCGCGCCCGGCCCGGCGGGGGCCTGGTGCTAACCAGCCGCAGCGAGCTCGACCACCCCGGCCACTACTTGACCTACGTCGACCCCGCTACCGGCGACCTCACCGCGCTCGCCGTCCACGGCTTCGCCGAGCAACTCGACGTCTACGTCGAGGATGACGAGCTACGGGCCGAGCACGCGTTCTGGGTCTTCGGCCTGCCGTTCCTCGTGCTGCGGTACCGCATGCACCGCAAGCCCACCGAGCCTAGGCCTCCGTTTGGGGGCAATGCTTGAACGTCCGTCGGGAAGGTACGCCCGCGCTCAACGCACCTCACCTGGTCGCGCTCGTGCGTGCCGGCGCCACGTTCGTCAACGGCAGACTCGTCGAACGATCAGGTGACCAACAAGCGCCTATGCCGGCCACCGCGGCTTGATCATGGACCTCGACGGCGCACAGCCCGTGCCACTGCCGAACGACCTGCCGGTCATCGAACGCAGCGCGGTCCGGCTCGTCGTACTAGACGCCCAAGACAAGGTGCTGCTCTTCCACACCCACGACGCCGATCACCCAGATCTCGGCAGCTGGTGGGAACTGCCCGGCGGCGGTATCGACTCCGGTGAGACCTACCTCGACACGGCGATCAGAGAGCTTCATGAGGAGACCGGGATCGTTGCCGATCCATCCCAGGTCGGACCACCCACTTGGCGGCGGCGAGCATCGTTTCGACACCGGCAACGTCGGCACTTGCAAGACGAGGTGATCGTGACTCTGCGCCTGCTCATCGCCGGCCGGACGTCGACGAGTCCCGACGCCTGGACTACGAACGCGAGGACTACTTCGCCTTCCGATGGTGGCCGACACCGGAAATCCTCGCCAGCAACGAGCGCTTTTACCCGGGCCGGCTACCCGCGTTGCTCAGTGCGTTCCTCGTCGGCGACGAGATCAACGAACCGTTCGAGCTGTGGTCATGACCCAGACGCCGCGACGCTCACACTGAGATCAAGGCGCGGTCGTAAGGTCAAGCTGCCCGCGTGCAAAGTTGGCCAGATGCTGTTCGATCTCCGACTCGGTGGCCAGGCCGGCAGCCCGGACTCGTCCGGGCAGATCAGCGGCACAGCGCGAGGCGTTCGTTCCCTAAGGTGCATGGGGTGAAGGTTGTCCTC
>DASXRA010000467.1:0-3217 GCA_036506855.1 Jatrophihabitantaceae bacterium | reverse complement strand
CGTCGTGCGGCACACCCGCGGGGACGAGGAGGCGGGCCGCCTGGAGCTGGTCGGGGCGGGCGTGGTCGGCCGATACGCGGCACTGAGTGCCGGAGTGCTGATCGCGTGGCTCGCCGATGCCTTGCTGGCGGTGCTCGTCTGCGCCGGACTGGTCGCCATCGGCATGCCGACGGTCGGGTCGATCGCGTTCGGGCTGGCCTGGTTCGCCGCGGGCGCTGTCTTCGCAGTGGTCGCTGCGACCGCGGCCCAACTCGCGCAGAGCGCTCGGCTCGCCAACGGCATCGCGTTCGCCGTGCTGGGCCTGGCATTCCTGATCCGCGCGGCCGGTGACGCCGCGCAGTCGTGGCTGTCGTGGCTCTCGCCGATCGCATGGAGTCAGCAGCTTCGCCCATTCGCCGACAACCGCTGGTGGGTGCTGGCGCTGCCCGTGCTGCTGGTCGTGATCGTCGCCGCGATTGCGTACGCGCTGGCCGGCCACCGCGACCTGGGCGTCGGGCTGTTGCCGTCGCATCCCGGTCCTGCCGTCGGGGCGCCGGGCTTGCGCAGCCCGCTCGCTCTCGCATGGCGGCTGCAGCGCGGCCCGATGGCCGGGTGGGCCGCCGGGTTCCTGGTTTACGGCGCGGTGCTCGGGGGAGTCGCCGACGGCGTGACCGACCTGGTCAGGGACAGCAAGGGGACGCGCGACATCCTCGTCGAGATGGGTGGCCAGAAGGGTCTGGTCGACGCGTTCATCGCGACCGTGATGGGCATGCTCGGCCTGATCGTGTCGGTCTACGCGGTGCAGGCGGTGCTTCGCCTGCGGGTGGAAGAGACGGGCCAACGGGCCGAGCCGGTGCTCGCGACCCGGGTCGGCCGGATCCGCTGGGCGATGAGCCACGTGACGTTCGCGGTCGTCGGCAGCGTCGTGCTGCTCGTCCTCGCCGGCTTCTCGGCGGGGTTGGTGCACGGGCTGCGCGTGCACGACGTCGGGCACCAGCTGCCGCGCGTGCTCGGCGCCGCGCTCGTGCAGCTGCCCGCCGCGTTCGTCCTGGCCGGCGTCGCGCTGCTGCTGTTCGGACTCGCACCACGCCTTGCGGTGGCGAGCTGGGGAGTGCTTGGAGCGTTCCTGCTGCTCGGCCAGCTGGGCCCGGTGCTGAAGTTGGCGCAGTGGGCGATGGACATCTCGCCGTTCACGCACGTGCCGAAGGCGCCGGGAACTGCTGTAGTCGCCACTCCGCTGCTGGCGCTGTGCGTCGTGGCGATGTTGCTCGCCGCGGCCGGGTTCGCCGGATTCCGGGAACGCGACATCGGCTAGCCGGTTTCTGTCGGTACGTCCCGGCAAGGTTGGCCGGGTGACGGAAAGGCGGGACGATGATGACTATGAGCCTGGCAGGCGTGGGACGTCCGTTCTCGGTGGCGGACCTCGAGGCGATGCCCGATGACGGACGGCGCTACGAGCTCATCGACGGCGAGCTCCTCGTGACCCCGGCTCCGGGCTGGGCGCACCAAGAGGCGGCCATCACGCTGACCGAGATGCTCCGAGCGGCTTGCTCCCGCGACCTCCGCGTGCTGATCGCGCCGTTCGCCGTGCGTCCGGACATGCATAACGAGTTGCAGCCGGACGTGCTCGTGGCGCGCTACTCCGACCTGACCATGAAGGACTTACCCAAGCCGCCAGTGCTGGCAGTCGAGGTCGCCTCGCCGAGCAGCCGGCTGACCGACGCCAACCTCAAGCGGGCGGTCTACGCGCGTATGGGCGTGCAATCCTTCTGGCTCGTCGATCCCGATCCGGAGCAGCCGTCGCTTACCGTGTTCGAGCTGACCGACGCCGACTACGAGCAGGTGGCACACGTCGTCGGCGATCAGGCGTTCACGGCCGAGCGGCCGTTCGTGGTGCGCATCATGCCGGCCGAGCTGGTGCGCGGCCTGCAGCCCTGACGCTCTTCGCGGCGTACCACCGGGCCTAACGCGCTGGCCGCGGTGAGCTAACTCGTACGGCGAGCGCGGTAGGCCGGCCTGCCGCGCTGCGCGGATGCAGTCGCGCCGCGCAGTGGCCTACCGTGCCGTCGTGGGCTCATTTGCGATCAGGCCCCGGGACTTCTGGGTGCCGGGCGATGCCCTCATCGCGCTCGGCGCCGGTGTCGTCCAGATCGTCGGGACGATCCTCGCCGCGCGCCACCAACCCGACGCCGAGCCGCTCGACGCGGTCGCGTACGCGCTGATCGCGGCGGGCTCGGCCAGCTTGGCGGTCCGGCGGCACTGGCCAGTGCTCGTCCTGGCCGCGGCATTCGCGACGACGTTCGGCTACAGCTGGCTGGGCTACCCAGGTGGTCCGGTCTGGATATCGCTGATCGTCGCGTTCTTCACCGTCGTCGCGTCCGGACGCCGGATGGCCGCGTACACCGCACTGGCCGCCGGGTTTGTGCTGGGCGTGTGGCTCGAGCCGGTGGCCCACGACAAGCCGGGCCCGAGCCTCGTCCAGGCCCTGGGTTTCGCCGCGTGGCTGCTGACACTGGCGGCGGCCAGTGAGGTCGTTCGGTACCGGCGGCAACTGAGCGAGGCGGCACGCCGACAGGCGATCGAAGTGCGCCGCGGCGAGCTGGAAGCGACGCGGCGCCGAGCCAGCGAGGAGCGCCTCGACATCGCCCGCGAACTGCATGACGTGCTCGCGCACGGCATCTCCATGATCAACGTCCAAGCGGGCGTCGCATTGGAGTTGATGGACGAGCAGCCCGAGCAGGCACGTACCGCGCTGGCGACGATCAAGCAGGCGAGCAAGGACGCGCTGGTCGAGGTGCAGGCGGTGCTCGGAGCACTGCGGCAGTCCGGCGAGACGGCCGCGACGGCGCCTACTCCGAGCATCGCGAACCTCGACCGGCTGCTCGGCGGCGCGCGCTCGGCCGGCCTGCAGGTGCAGGCTCGGGTCATGGGGGAGCCGCGAGTGCTGCCGGTTGGCGTCGATCTCGCGGCGTACCGGATCCTGCAGGAGTCGCTGACGAACGTCGTGCGGCACGCCGGCGCATCGTCGGTGGCCGTCGCCGTGACGTACGGGGCGCACGAGCTGACCGTCGAGGTCGTCGACGACGGGAAATCCGGCTCGCCCAACGGGAACGGCAGCGGGATCGCCGGCACGCGGGAACGGGCCATCGCGCTCGGCGGCGAGCTGGACGCCGGGCGCAGGCTCGGCGGCGGCTTCCGGGTACGTGCGCGCCTGCCGTTGCCCGGGGGCGCCGCATGA
>DASXRA010000466.1:0-4341 GCA_036506855.1 Jatrophihabitantaceae bacterium | reverse complement strand
TGGCGCTGCTCGGGGGCGCGCTGGTCGTCGCGGGAGCCGTGGTGGACGGATCGGAGGGCGTGGCGCTGGTAGGCGCCGTCGACGAACTTGATGTGCTCGACTGCGACGGGGCCGGGGTCGTCGGTGTGGTCGGCGACTTGTGGCTGCCACCGAACAGGCTCGTCCCGCTGCCGGAGTGATCGTGAACGATGCTGTGCAGAGGTCGGCCGGCGGCAATCTCGATGCCCGTGACAATGGCCGCGACGATCACGAACAGCCCGGCCGCGCCGACGGCGACACGCTGCCAGGAGACGGCGAGGCGGGGTGGTGGGCTCGCAGCCGTCGTGTCGCCCGGTGACGGGTCTGCTACCGCCTTCGACCCCAGGCCGAGGGTCGTCAGCGGCACGACTGAGCGCACCCGTTGCCGGGTGCGCTGGATCGAGTGGCTGTAGAGCGTGTTTCCGATCACGGTGACCACGCTGGCCAGTGCCGCACCGATGATGGTGCCGCTGACGCCGAAGTACGAGGCCGCGAATGTGGCCGTGACCGCCGCGAGGGCGCTGGCGAGGATGTGCGTGATCGACAGCGCTGAGACGGATTCCGGTTGTGGGGACTGGGGATTCTCAGCAGAACGCATCGCACTTCTATTGTGCCGGACCGACCGGGCCCGGCCGACCAAACGTGACAGGTCGCTCAGCTCGACGCGACGACCGCCGCCACGCGCTGCGCGATCTGGTGGGCGCGCTCCTGGGTGAGCGCCTCGACCATGACCCGGACGAGCTGCTCGGTGCCCGACGGTCGCAACAGGATCCGGCCGTCGTCGCCGAGCTCGGCCTCGGCCGCGGCTACTGCCTCCAGCACGACCGCGGACGTGCAGGCCGTGGCGCGATCGCTCACCGCGACGTTGAGCAGAACCTGCGGCAGCCGCCGGACGACGGACGCGAGCTCGGCGAGCGGCCGGCCGGACGTCGCGACGCACGCCATGATCTGCAGGGCAGTCAGCAGCCCGTCGCCGGTGGTGGCCGCATCGGTGAAGATGACGTGCCCGCTCTGCTCACCGCCGAGCGAGAGCTGCTGAGCGCGCAGCTCTTCCAGGACGTACCGGTCACCGACGGCGGTCGTGACCACGCGGACGCCCGCGTCGCGCATCGCCTGGTGGAAGCCGAGATTGCTCATCACGGTCGCGACGACCGTGTTCTCGCGCAGCCGGCCGGCATCGCGAAGCGCCAGCGCGCTCAGTGCCAGGATCTGATCGCCGTCGACGACGTCACCGCTGGCGTCGACTGCCAGGCAGCGGTCGGCGTCGCCGTCATGGGCGATGCCGAGGTCGGCCCCCTCGGCGACGACTCGCTTGGCCAGCCCCTCGACGTGCGTCGAGCCGACGCCGTCGTTGATGTTGATGCCGTCGGGCTCGGCGGCAATCGCCGTGACGCGCGCGCCCGCTCGCCGGTACACCTCGGGCGCGACCGCCGAGGCGGCGCCGTGGGCGCAGTCGACGACGACGTGCAGGCCGTCCAGTCGGGTCGGCGCGGCGGCGAGCAGGTGGGCGATGTACCGCTCGCCGGCGTCGTCGGCATCGCGGACGCGTCCGATGGCAGCACCAGTAGGGCGCGTCCTTGGCGGGCCGGATGCCGCGGCGGCGTCCATCCGGGCCTCGATCTCGGCCTCGATGTCGTCCGGCAGCTTGTGCCCGCCGCGGGCGAACAGCTTGACGCCGTTGTCGGGCATCGGGTTGTGGCTCGCCGAGAGCACGACGCCGAGGTCGGCGCCGAAGTCGGCGGTCAGGAACGCGACGGCCGGGGTCGGCAGGACGCCCAGGCGCAGCACGTCCGCACCGGCCGAGGCCAGGCCGGCGACGACCGCGGCTTCCAGCATCTCGCCACTCGCCCGCGGGTCACGCCCGACGACCGCGAGCGGCCGGTGCGACGGATCGTGCCCGATGAGCACCCGGGCTGCCGCGCCGGACAGGCTCAGGGCCAGTTCGGGTGTCAGGTCGCCGTTCGCGAGGCCGCGAACGCCGTCGGTGCCGAAGTACCGGCCCACTACGCGATCAGCGCTTGGAGTACTGGGGAGCCTTGCGCGCCTTCTTCAGGCCGTACTTCTTGCGCTCCTTGACCCGCGGGTCACGGGTGAGGAAGCCCGCCTTCTTCAGCGCCGGCCGGTCGTCCGGCTCGATGCCGATCAGCGCGCGGGAGATGGCCAGGCGCAGCGCTCCGGCCTGCCCGGTGATGCCGCCGCCGCGCAACGAGGCGATGACGTCGTACTGGCCGTCCTTCTCAAGGGTCACAAACGGCTCGCGGATGAGCTGCTGGTGCACCTTGTTCGGGAAGTAGGCCTCGAGCGTGCGGCCGTTGAGCTTGAAGTCGCCGCTGCCCGGCACCAGCCGAACGCGGACGATGGCCTCCTTGCGGCGGCCGACGATCGGAACTGGGACTGGCGTGCTCACTGGGTTACCTGCTTGATCTCGAAGGGCTGCGGCTTCTGGGCGCCGTGCGGATGGTTGGGGCCGGCGTACACCTTGAGCTTCTTGAGTTGCCTGCGGCCCAGCGTGTTCTTCGGCAACATGCCCCGGACGGCCAGCTCGACGACCCGCTCCGGCTTGCGCTCGAGCAGTTCGCCGACCGTGCGCCTGGACAGTCCGCCCGGGTAGCCGGAGTGGCGATAGCGGTATTCGTCACGCTTCGCGCCGGACAGCGCGATCTTCTCCGCGTTGACGATCACCACGAAGTCACCCACGTCGACGTGCGGGGCGAACTGCGGCTTGTGCTTGCCGCGCAAGAGGGTTGCCGCGTGGCTGGCGAGACGGCCGAGAATCACGTCGTCGGCGTCGATGACATGCCACGCGCGAGTGATCTCGCCGGGCTTGGGGTTGTAGGTAGGCACGAGCCTGCTCTCTCTAGTCGGTCTTCACGGTGCTGGACACCGCTCCCGCGGTCTGCACGTTCAGTGCCGACCCCGGGACATGGCCGTCGGTGCGCACCGTTTCGGGCGCCGCACCAGGACGCAACGATACCGGCGCACCCGCGCGTCGACAAAATGCGCGATATGCGCCATCAGCCACGCAGCAGGCTCCAGTAGACGTGCCGAACGGCCAGGCAGGCCCGCAGATGCTGCCGGTGCCCGGAAGCCAGATCGGCGCGCATCTTCTCGTCCGTGCTGGACGACACGATGAAGTAGAAGCCCGTGAACGCGCCGAGGAACGCGCTGACCCGCAGCAGCTCGTTGCTCAGCACGTATTCGTGGCCGGCCACGCTCAGCGATCCGACAACGCGCGGCCCGTGGCCGAGCCAGCTCACGATCGCGCCGCGGTCGACGGTCAGCACGCCCAGGACGATGAAGAACGCGGCCACGATGAGCGCGATGACGGTTGCCGTGATGACCTGGGACAGCACCGAGATGGCAACCAGGTTGGCCCGCTCGCGCCGGCGCAGCTTCGGAGCCGGCTCGGTACCGATCTCGGCGGCAGCGAGCCTTCCGTTGACCAGCCGCGGCGGCAGCGCTGCGCGCACCTCGTCCTCGTCGGCGAAGGTCGCGAGCTCGTCGAGGTCCGGACGCGCCTGACGGGTGGCGAACGCGGTGGCCAGCGCGACGAACAGCAG
The DNA here is from genome assembly GCA_036506855.1 of Jatrophihabitantaceae bacterium. GTDB lineage: Bacteria > Actinomycetota > Actinomycetes > Mycobacteriales > Jatrophihabitantaceae > DASXRA01. The sequence continues at coordinate 763 of DASXRA010000466.1, read as the reverse complement.
CGTCGTCAGGATGAGCGGCAGCCCGTGCAACCGGCCGATCGTCTGCCACACCTCGGTACTGAAGAACGACAGGGTCAGCGCGACGAGCAGCAGCGGGACGACGTTCAGCATCGAGCTGCCGCGACGGGTCACCGTTTCGACGAGCGAGCGGAGCATGAAGCCGACGAGCTCGAACGGGCCGGCGACCACGCTGAGCAGATGACGTCCCTGGACGAGCGCCGGCACGCCGTTGCGGCGCAGCCACGTCTCGAGCGATGCGGTCAGCGGAACGCCCATCGGGCATTCATACCGTGAGCTCAGCGAGCCCGCGCGATCCGCCCCGCGGTCGGCTCGTCGAAGAGCGGTTCGTCGGACTCGTACACGAGATCGTCCGCACCGAACACCAGGAATCGGTCGAACGACCGGGCGAACCATCGGTCATGGGTCACGGCGAGCACCGTGCCGTCATAGGCCTCGAGCGCCTCTTCGAGCGACTCGGCGCTGATCACGTCGAGGTTGTCGGTCGGCTCGTCCAGGAGCAGCAACGTCGCCCCGGACAGTTCGAGCAGCAGGATCTGGAACCGCGCCTGCTGGCCGCCCGACAGCGTGCCGAACGTCTGATCGCCCTGCTGCTGCAAGCCGTACCGGCGCAGCGCGCTCATCGCCCGGCCCCGGTCGACGCTGGGCCGCCCTTCCTCGCCGTGCCAGAGCAGGTCGACGAGCGTGCGATCGAACCACTCCGGATGCGTGTGGGTCTGCGCGAACAGGCCGGGAACGACCCGCG